>DODH01000018.1 GCA_003545625.1 Nitrospina sp. | reverse complement strand
GCGGCTGCCGTTTTTGCCTTTGGCCTCTTCATCCCGATGGTTCCACCTTCACGCGGTTGGCGGGTTCCTGGCTTTATTCTTGTTTTGGCTTCATACCGGGGGCATGTGGTCGCAAGGCCTTTATGGCCAGATATTGACAGCTTTATTTTATATAACTTCTATTTCAGGGGTGGGGGGACTCGTTATAGAAAAAATTTACCCTCGCCAGCTTACATACAGCGGCATAGAAATTATTTATGAGCGTATTCCAGGAGAGATTGCTGAAATAAGGGAAGAGGTGGAATCTCTGATTCTGAAATGTACCGAAGAAACCGGAAGCAGTACTCTGGCCGAGCACTACCTGGAAACATTGAGTTGGTATTTCCAAAGGCCGCGGTTTTTCATGAATAATATTTTTGGAAGTCATCTGAGCCAGCATTGGGTGCGCCAGCAATGCATGATTTTGGAACGTTTCTTAGATAAAAATGAACGAAAATATTTGGACGGTATCTATGTGTTGGCGGAAAAAAAAAGAAAGATAGATTTTCATTATGCGCTGCAAACATTGCTTAAAACCTGGCTTCTGGTTCATATTCCCCTGGCAGCCGCGGTGATGGCAATGGTGTTCTGGCATTTGATCCTTATTCAGGTGTTCTTTGTGTGATGGAAGAAAACAAGTTCGATCATGACCAGAGTCATTATGAAAGGCCCAACCTGCCCTATCGTTGCGGCAGGGCTGCTTTGTGGCAAACCCCCTGCAATCAGGGTCCTGAAGCGGATGGAACCTGTGGGGGAATCCGGGAATGTAACCCGTTTCTAAAAAATGACCGGTGGGAATGTCGGAGGGACAAAAAATTCGGCGGTCCCTGCGAAGACGGTCCCGGATCGGGCGGGAAATGCTCTATTCAAAGACCTCCCTGTGCCCCTAGAAGTACCTTGCGGGTCATCCGTGGTAGGCTGGTGGTACTCGCAGTGGGTGTTGTCCTGGCCTTGATCGGTTCTTCGCTGGCGCTGGACCCTCGTGTTGGAGGCATAGTCAGTATTTCCAATGCCGGGCCTTTGTCTAAATCCCATGCTAAGTTTACCGAGAAGGTCGGTTGCCCCTCTTGCCATGTGGCTCACGGCAAGGGGCCTGTAGCCTGGATAAAAGCTGTGTTCAACAATTCGGACCTTTCAACCCAATGTGTGAATTGCCATAGTTTCGGCGGCCCCAGTTTTAAGGCCCACAATGCCAACCTGTCCCCTGACAGGAAGGTTCAGGGGACGCAATGCGTCATGTGCCATCGGGAACATGGTGGCCCAACCATGAGCACGAGATTTCTGACTCCGGAGCAATGCGGTTCCTGCCATAAAAACACGTTCGAGAGCTTCGAGCGCGGACATCCTGAGTTCTCTGAAAAATTTCCTTATTTTAACCGGAACTCGATCAAATTTGATCACAACTCGCATCTGAAAAAGCATTTTGATAACCCAAAATTTTCTGATAAAGCTCCTGACTCGTGTGCAGGTTGTCACACGATAACGCTGTCGGATCGGGAAATCCGACCGGAAGGCTATGAAGTGGTTTGTGCCGCCTGCCATGATTCACAGATCAAGAAAAAAGAACTCATTCTTATTAGGCTCCCGGAGTTGATGCAAGATCTGATTGACCGCAAGTTGTTGGTGCAGGCATGCAACTTACCTCATAGCCAGTCCAAAAAAGAAGAGGAGTTTCTCAGTGTTTCCACGGAACAGCTGGCTTTGGTGAGTGCTTTCCTTTTAAACATTCCTGAGGATGATCTGGAAACCTATGATCAGCCTCTTCAGGATCTGATTCTTGCCATGGCTGAAGAAAGCCATGTTCCCTTCGCTGATTTAATCAATCAACAAACTCCCGAACCAATGGCCATGAGTCTCTTGGCAGGATTGAACCCGGAGGTGCTCAAAAGGGCGGCTTGCTCCTGGGGTCTGAATCAGGAATATGAGCCTCCTGCAGAGGCCATGTTTGGTGGTTGGTACGCCGATATGCTGGAAGTCCGTTACAAGCCTTCGGGGCATGCCGACCCGGTAGCTAAAAGCTGGGTTGAGTTTGCTCTTGCTGTTTCCTCAAGCCAGGAAAATGATGATAAAACAGTACGAGCCCAAGCTATGCGTGATCAGCTTCTATCGTCCAAGGATGGAGTTGGAGGTTGCATAAAATGTCATGCTGTCACTTCAAACAAAGATCTGAAGCACCACTTTCAGCTCAAGGTCAATTGGAATTATGGAAAAGTTTCGGATAGTCCTTATGTGCGCTATAAGCATGAAGACCATATCGATATATTAGGGACCAAAAGCTCTTGTTTAAATTGCCATACCCTAAATACGGAAGTGGACTATATGGCTTCCTTTAAGGATTATGATCCAGGTAATTGGGTCAGCAACTTTGAGTCTATCAGGAAGGAAACCTGTTCGCAGTGCCACTCAGAAACGCAGATTAATCTTGAATGCCAGAGATGCCATATATATCACCTTAAACCGAGTTTTAAAAAAGAAATGCTGGCCGTGAAGGCCGACCCCCCTTCATCAACATGATAAAACATCAGGGCGGTAAGCTTTATCTTTAAGGAGGAATTTTGCTGAACATTATATTCAGTTTTGTCGCGTTGGCATTTTTACTGGGTTTGGTAGCCTATGTGCTGGTTCTTCTGGCTAACAACTCGAGAATTCTTGCCATCAGTCAGGAAAAAGCCGAACTCGAAGCGGAGTTGTTGAAAGCGAAGATAAAAAACATAATGGACCGGCGCGAACTCGAAGCCAAACAGGTGAAACTGGCCTGGAACGGTTTTCGAAAATTCAAGGTCGTCTCCAAAGTCAAGGAAACGAATGACATCACTTCCTTTTATCTAGCTCCGCACGACGGCAAGGAGTTGCCGGGATTTCAGCCGGGCCAGTTTCTGACTTTCCAGATCCCCGTACCAAACCAACCCCAGCCGGTTATTCGCTGTTATTCCCTGTCGGACAGCCCCTTCTACCCCGACCGATATCGGGTGTCGATCAAACGGGTTCCGGCGCCCAGAGATAATCCCTCTGCGCCTCCTGGGTTGATTTCCACCTATTTTCATGACTCCTTGAACGAAAATGATATTGTGGATGTAAAAGCCCCAAGCGGACATTTTTGCATGAGTATGACTAAGAAATATCCGGTGGTTCTTCTTGCTGGAGGAGTGGGAATCACACCATTACTCAGCATGCTCAATGCCATTGCTGAAATGGGTTCCCAGCGGGAAGTATGGTTTTTCCTGGGGGTGAGAAATAAGAAAGAGCATGCGATGAAGGAACATCTGGAAATGGTGGCACGGGAGAATGAAAATGTTCACCTGAAGGTTTTTTACAGCGCACCGGCGGAAACCGATGTGCTGAATGAGGATTATCATGTCAAGGGCCGGGTCAACGTAGAAAATATAAAAACCTTTCTTCCTTCCAGTAACTTTGATTTTTACATCTGTGCTCCGCCACCTATGGTTAAAGACTTGAGGAAGGATTTGGCCGAGTGGGGAGTTCCCAAAAAGAATATTCATTTTGAGGCTTTTGGTCCGGCTACAGTAAAAGGATGTAAGGCCAAACCCGAAAAAGAAAGCGGGGTCAAAATCAATATCCAGTTTGAGAAGTCCGGGAAAACCCTGGTGTGGGATTCCAAAGCTGCATCCCTGCTGGATTTTGCGGAGTTGAATGGAATTCCTATTGACTCGGGTTGCCGTGCGGGCAATTGTGGAACCTGCCTCACTGCGGTTAGGAAAGGTAAGGTGGAGTTGGTAGGAGAACCTGGTTCAAAACCCGAAGAAGGCTCCTGTCTGGCATGTATCAGCATCCCTAAAGAAGACCTGACGTTGGATGCCTGATGTTGTTTGAGCGAAAGCCGGATTTTAATAAAACCTGTGCTATTTAAGTTTTGCGTTTCCTTCTGAACGATCCCTTTATCATGCGGTATGCCAGGCGGCCTCCTTCTTGAGTTGTGGGGAGTCCAATCCGGTTGCCACAATTAATGCAAGCCAATACAGGGAGATCTGATTTGCTGCAAACGGATTTTAAGCGATAAAGAGAATCGGGCTCTTTAATCATATCGAGATAAAGTCTGATCAATTGTCCAGACCCTTTCTTCTGATACTGGACCATGAAAGTCCCGCACTGGCTACATAGAATGTCGATGGTCTGGCTTGCCATGAATTCTTTCAATCAAATTTCTCAGGAAAACCCAGCATACACGATTCCTCAATATGCGGGAAAAACACAAAGGCTGTTCAAATGCTTATCACTGGGCCAAATGATGTCATGAAAGAAATCTACGAGAAAGGTTTGGTGGAATATAAAAAAGCGGTGAAAAAAAATCCGCAGGATGCCAATGCCTATTTTAACATGAGCAAGGCTTTTGACGGTCTCAATGAAGGACTCAAGGCGATTTTGGCGGCCCGCAAAGCCCAACAGATTTGGGAGCAGAAAAAAGACTCTGAAAACAGCGTCAAGGTTCGCAAACGTTTACGTGAGCTCTACAAAAACTACGATTTAAATCCGCAGGAATTTGATATCCCCCACTAGCCCCTTGGCAGGAGAGGCAGATAGCAATGACTCGTTGAGCCGAGAACACAATTGCTCGCCTGATAAAGCGATGGCACACACTGGCCCCACGCCTAGTGGTTAGCAACAGGCGCCATTACCGTTTGTGTGAATGCCTTCCTGTGTCTGGGGAGTGCTGCAGTCAAAAGGTCCGTAGTGGGTTGAGAAATCTCCGAGGATATTAAAATGTTCTCTGAACCGGGTTTCACTCAGCATCTTGCTGGTATTGCCACAAACCGGTACGGGAATTCTAGTCTGAAAATAATGATGGTCATCAAGGGTGAACCCATGTGGAAATTCGGGGATACTGCCTTTGTAATATGCGATATGGCCGAAGTTTTCACAGATGTCTTCAAAATCGCATTTGAAGCTACGCACGGTCATAGAATAAAAATCGATCATACCGGCTTTGCGCTGGATGTCCTCGTTGTTGAGAGTGATCGGGTTTTTGGAAACAACCCGGTAGTCGAGACAGCCTACCTTTCTCAGTATTCTCTTGAAGTCTTCTGTGTACAGGGCACCTCCCAAACATTCGCCAAGCAAAACCGGGTCGGTGGTTAAGGGTTCCGGTACCCGCCGTCCGGAAAAAATGTCGGAGAGATACAGCTCTCCACCGGGTTTAAGAACCCGGAATATTTCACGGAACACACTTTCCTTATCGGGGGACAGGTTGATCACGCAGTTGGAAATAACCACATCCACGGAATTATCTTCAAGGTTTGCCGAAGTGAGGTCTTCAATCCAGCCTTTACGAAAATCGACATTGGGTTTTTCCAGGTTGAATTTTTTTGTGTGGTAATCAACATGTTTTCGGGCCACTGCCAGTTGTTCATCGGTCATGTCGATGCCAATGATCATGCCATTGGGGCCCACTACCTGCGCAAGTAAATAGCAATCGCGTCCTGAACCACAACCGAGGTCCACCACGGTTTTTCCTTTGAGGCTTGCAGGAAAATTGGAAGCGCAACCATAAAACCTGGATTGTACTTCTTCATGTATATTCTTCAAGTAGGGACGCAAGTACCCAGGCATGGAGTCTGCGGCGCAACAAGCACTGGTTTGAAGGTCATTTTTGGTTTTAAGAATTTTCCCATAATAGTTCTGAACATCTTGAAGAATTTTGGAGCGGGTATTCACTATCAATCTCCTGAGTATTTCTGAATGCAAAGGGCAGCCATTGCCGGGATTTTGCAGGCCCTGCCATTTTGAATCGAGTTGTAATGGACCATTCTATATAAAATTCTTCATATACTGAAATTTTTGTCGATGTTCACAAAAAATCCTTACAAAGGGTTTGGCTTTTTTAACAGGATGATAGCATAACTCATTGATATAAAATAATTTGGCTGGTCACTTGTTCTTTGTGGCCGTTAAAATAGATTTAATGGGGATCCCTATTTATTCGGTGATTTTTCCTAGCATAGTGGATACTGCGGTCTTGGTTGGAGTCACTTTATTTCGCAGAGGAGCGGGTAAAAGATAGCCGAGGCGGGTCTTATATTTGACGGCAAGCAGGCATCAAACCTTTTGTAACAACACCAACAGATGAAAAATTTCGTCCTTGATTTTAAACGGAACGTGAAATTTTGGAACTCCATTGATCTCAATATCCAGAGAATGGTCTTCCCCCATCCGGGCTTCTGGAAGGCCCAGGTCCCAAGTCAGCTCGATCTCCTCCTCGGGTAAATCTTTTTCCGGGTGGACTAATTGTGTAATATCCTTGGAAAATTCCGAAATTCTCGGTTTGACTATTCCGCCAATAATATTGGATAACTCCTGAACCACGCCACAGACCTGCTCAATGTCGACTTCCCCAAATATTCCCTCATAAATGCCACAAGCGGCATTTTTGGGAAAATTGATAATCAAAGTTATCTGGATTCGATTTTCAGAATCCAGAAGATCCAGCCAGGCACTGAAATAGCCCTTTAATTCAACAGGACTTTTTGAACTACCTGGCGTTGCCTCAGCCATATACTGTTCCATGGCATCAATCGTACTTTTAGTAAATGCTTCAATGATTGATGAAGGAACTTCAACGGGGGACTCCTCCCATAGGGAACTTGGAGTTGAGGTAGGCGCTGAAGATTTTTGGGTTGCAGGTTCTGTCGGATCAGTTTGATTTAAAATACTGTGGATTGTTTTTTTGAACTGGTCCTGGTTGAAAGGTTTCCTTAAATAACCACTGGCTTGGTGCTTATCCAGTATTTCCTGGTAGGTCTCCTGCTTTTCAGAACTGATAATCAAAAAAGAGGTTTTCTTTTGATCGTCATTATTTTTTTACGGATTTCCTTGAGCAGGTCAATTCCAGTAGAGTCCTTTAGGTGTATTCCTGAAGTGACCAGATCAAAACTTTTCAAACCAAACATCATCATAGCCATATTCTTGTCATGGGCGGCGAAAATATTATCTTTGGAAAACCCTGATTTAACCAGGAAATTTTTGATGATCTTGGTAATGATTGACGAATTATCAATCACTAACGCCTTCTTGTCTTGGAGAGAGGAGGTCATAAAATAATTGTAGCGGAATATAACCGAAAGGTCATGCACTATTCCTACTTCAACTGTTACCAATACGTCACATCTTAAGCACTGTGGAATGATAATTTTTTTAAATAGTTATTTTTAAATTGATTAGAATTTTTGGGCGACCGGAAAAAAGAGTGGCAGGAAACTTTATGGTAGCTGGAAGCAATCACTCAACCTCATCTTTTTCAAGAAGGTTCTCTTCGATTCCGCGTTCTATAATTTTATCGGCAAGATCTCCATATCCTCCAGAATCATAGTCGTCTACATTCTGTTCGTCAAAGTCATCAAAATAGACGGAATGATTGCCTTCACACCATTCCCGTATTGGGGTGCTAAACCGTAACACTTTCTGCACAGCTTCCAGTTTTTCCATGAGCCGGGATTTTTAAACTATAAAGACATTAGGGGAGATTAAATTGAGGAAACGAGTTTCAGTTTAAGGCCAGCAAAATTGCTTCATGATTAGCGAATTTTTGTATTTGGTAGGGATAGCTTAAATCAGGGATACTGGAGATTTCTATTCCATCCCTTAAACAGAGCACCTCCTTGAGGGCGAGAGGTCGGGCTCCCATCTTGGAAAAATCATTATGGTCAAAAATTTTTGATGAGGTTGACATTGTTTAAGCGGTTCTTGATTTTATAGATACCCTATTAAGATGCAAAATATTCCCCAAAGGTTTAAAAATTTTGGGAGGAATAATTAGTAAGCAGAAAAAGAGGACGGCTAAACTCCCCAACGGGGGCAGGTATCGGTTTTTACCCGCCCGTTTCTTGCTGTAACAGTGCAGATATGAGACTCGCCACTTCCTACTGCCCATTTTTTCTGGTTATGGCGGACTGCCCAAACCTGGATTTCCCTTCCGGTAGATATGGTCGCCCGCATCGCGGCTCTCCGGTTTGTGTGGGGGAAAAACTGGGGGATTCCTCTCCAACCTATGATCAGGCTCTTTCTGTCCACCCGATACCATTCTACTTCAGGAATCTCATCCAGAAATTTTACCCCTTCAATCATGGCCTTTTCCAGGGAATTAGCGTGAGAGAAAGTGAGGGAAGTTAAGAGAATTAAAATGGCTAACAGGATGGGTTTAAGCACGGCTTTCTATAGTTTGATTTGCATTAAAATTGTTGACGGAAACTATGTTCTAGAAATAAACGATTTGGGGTTGAGAGTCAAAGCAAAATATCTTAATAGACATAATAAAATTTTTACAAAATAGCAAATCTATTGGGAGTGTGGAGTTTTCTAGGAAAGATTATTTGTTTAAGGATACTGAGAGATTTTTAAGTGTTTGAGGGTTGGGGGATTAGGCCTTAAATCCGATTGCGCCTTTAAACTGGGCATCGGTGATGTCGGCAGAGTCCATATTGCTTCCTGTAAGGTCTGCGTCTATAAACAGGCCGTCACTCATTTTGGCTCCTGTAAAATTCGCAGAACTCAGATTTGCTTTAGAGAAGTCTGCGTGTTCCAAATCCGCCCTGCGCAAATCTACTTGTTTCAAATTTGCGTTCTGTAAATTTGCGTTTCTCAGCTTTACGCCTGCCATGTCAGCACCTTCCAAATTGACCCCTTGCAGATCTGCTTTTTGAATATTGGCTCCTACCAAGAAAGCGTTTTTCAAGTTGGCATCTGTCAAAATGGCTTCCGTCAGGTTTGCCCGGCTGAGATCAGCCCCTTCCAGAATGGCCGCGTTTAATTCTGCCCCGGTCAGGTTGGCTCCGCTCAAATCGGCATGGGTCAAATCGACTTCGGTTAATTTGGCTTTGGTCATCCGTGCTCCGCTCAATTGTGCGCCATTTAATTTGGCTTGGTTTAGTTTGATGCGGTCTAAATTTGCGCCGGCCAATTTCGTCCCAACCAGGTTGGCGCCGGTCAGGTCTGCGATATTTAAATCCGCTTCAGACAAATCGGAATCTTTAAGGTCAGTTCTTCTTAGAATAGCTCCATTCAGTTTGGATCGGCTTAAATCCGCGTTGTGAAACTTGGCATCGGTGAGGTCGGCTCCAGTGATATCTGCACGAGGGAGATGGGCATCGGTGAAATTTCCTCCTGCGAGTTTCGCTCCCTTGATCAAGGCACGGTTGAGGTTTGCGGATTTAAAATTTGCCTCAAAAAAGACTCCCATGCTCAGCCGGGAATCTGTGAGATTAGTCCTTTCAAAATCAGCGCTATTGAATCGAGCCCGGCTCAGGTCGCTATTAGTAATTCTTGCGTCCTGCAGATTTGCACGTGAAAAATCAGAGTTGCTGAAATCGGTTTCATTGAGATTGCAATTGACCAGTTTGGTTTCCATGCACTTGGACTTCCTGAAATTGGCCCCTTCCAGATTGGATTTACTGAAATCGGTTCCTAAAAGCTTGGCTCCTTGAAGGTTAACGGATTCCATATTGGCGTTGGTCATCACCCCTTCCAGACAACTTATATTTTCCAAATCCGCGTCACTGAGGTTGGTCTGGTCCAGGTTAGCTTGGTCCAGATTTGATTCTGCGAGAGTGCAACCGGATAAATTGGTATTTTTTAAATTTGTTTTTCTCAGGTTGATACCGTGGAAATTCAGCCCCGACAGGTCCAGTCCGGAAAGGTCTTTTTCGTCAAAAATATTTTCCAGGGTTTCTTCTTCCGGTTCTTCGTTTTCCTCTTTTTCAGGATTTTCTTCTTCACCTTCAGCTTTTTCTTCCGCGCTCTCTTCATCGGGCGTGTCTTCGTCTTCCACACCCCCTTCATCAGGTTCGTCTACGAACTCATCTTCCTCTTCCCGGGCGGCAATCAGCTCTCG
>DODH01000301.1:846-3677 GCA_003545625.1 Nitrospina sp. | reverse complement strand
TTCTCTTTCCACTATCACGATTTTTTTATCGAGCAGTTGCGTGGATTTCGCCACGTACAAAAAGGTATAGGGCTGGTCACGCGCTATCATGCGGTGCAGGTTGCGCGCCATGGCAACTTGCTTCTTCCTGTCATATTCCCGGCGGATTCTTGTTATCAGCCGGTCTGCCTGTGCATTCTTATATCCCACAAAGTTCAACTGACGTGGACCCGCCTGGCTGGAATGCCAGATCTGGTACATATCCGGGTCGATGCCCATGCTCCATCCTAATACCAACGCATCGAATTTGAGCGTGTTGACAAAATCTTTGAGGAACACGGCCCATTCAAAAAGTTGGGTATTGCATTGGATGCCGATCTTGCGCCAACTTTCCTGCACAATGGTGAGAATATTTTTGCGGATCGGGTTGCCGCTGTTGGTAATGAGGTTGAATTCAAAAATTTTTCCGTCTTTTTCCAACCAGCCATCGGCGTTCTTCTTCCACCCTTTTTGGTTGAGTATTTCCAGCGCAGCATCAGGATCGTAAGGCAGTGGTTTCACGTTGGTGTCGTACCAGTCGGTGATTTTCGGATAGGGTCCTGTCACCCTTTCCCCTTCCCCGTAGAGGATGTATTGAATGATGGGGTCGATGTCGATGGCCATGCCGAGGGCCACACGCACATCGCGGTCAACAAACAGCGGGTTACGCATGTTGTACCCTATATAGGAATAGAAATAACCGAGGCTGGAAAAGCGCTGATATTTGTCTAGTTTGGAAAACCGTGCCACCTGATGCGGTTGTACCAAATAGTTATCGACGGCCCCGGCATAGAACTCCATCTCCTGGGTCAGGCTGTCGGGAATGATGCGCATGACATATTCTTCGTATTCGGGGGCACCTTCCCAATAGTTCTTATTGCGTTTCAGGCGTATCAGTTCATCGGATTTCCACTCGGCGAACGTGAACGGTCCGGTTCCTATTGGATGTCGGCCAAAGTTGCTGTCTCTCAAGGTAAAAGTGTCGGAGTCGCGCCCTCTTTCCTTGGCTTCGGCTAAGAGCCTTTCGCGGTTGAGCAAATGTTCGGGCAAAATGCCCATAGCCCAGGAGCCGATAGCTGGTGAGAACAGACGCTTGTAGGTAAAACGGATTTTATGGGGTCCCAGCACCTCGGCATTTTTCACCGGTTCATAATCGGATTTTCGTGGTGAGGTGCCTTTCGGATTCATGATCGACTCATAGGTGAACAGCACGTCGCCAGAATCGAACGGGTGGCCATCATGAAAGGTCACGTCCTTTCTCAGGTCGAAAACGATCACCGGATTATGTTCTATAATCGGCAGTATTTCTTCATATCGGGATTGTAACGCCGCCTGTTTTGCCGGGTCTTTTGCGCGGATGAATTTTTCGTAGGGGAATGTTGTGAAATATTCTTCCCCCAGCCATTTTTTGATGGGCACAAAGAAGTCCTGATCGATCTTTTCGAGGGTGAATTTCAGGCGCGGCGGTTGTTGCACGGTGTAGGTGATTTTTTCGGGCTTGTCCTTCGAGTTCATCGGAGGAAGTTCGACTTCTCCCTGCACGGTTTTTTCGGGAATGACTTCTATGAAGCGCAGATTTTGCGTCCATTCTTCATTATCCTGGAGGGCGGCAAGCAGAGTGTCGGGCCAGTCCTGTGCCGATTTCTTCCCTCCGGGCAAAAAGACGGCTGTATTTAATGTAAGGGTCGCTTCTTCAAACTGGGTCCACGATTTAGCCAGCCGAGGGCGATATTTCAGGTTCTGGTCGAGATCGATGAGACCGTCGAAAACCAAGTCGTTGATAGAGCTGGATGAGGTATCGGCACTCAAAACAGGGTTCAGTATCTGCGCATCCCCACTGGATCCCTGGACATATTTAACCAGCCGGGCCGGATTGCCTACGGCCTGCTTATCGTAAGTAGGCACCCAGAAAAAGGACTGTAGGAGAAATAAACTCAGCGCGATGGGGAAATAAATAAGAATTTTTTTGACATACATAATGAAATCATATCAAATCAATGGAGGAAACAGGGTTAATTTTCGCCAAAAATGTGCCGATAGAAGGAGCAGGTGAATCTCTTGTAACACTTTGTGTATCAATGGCAAGTCTGTTGGTTTTCAATGGCTTTTCCAAATCGGCCTGTTTTCTAAAAAAATTCTTGACTTGACCTGTATTTGACTATATTTTGAGGCACCTTTTGAGGGGGTTCGCTTTTGCAAGCACCTTTAAAATCAAAATATAATTTTAACCTTATGGTTCATCTCTTTATAGATCACTAACTATTTAGAAGGAAAAACAAGATGGCAACACTAATCACTGACGAATGTATTAACTGTGGTGTATGCGAACCGGAATGTCCTAACACGGCAATCACCGAAGGTGAAGATTTCTATGAAATCGAGGCGGACCTGTGCACCGAATGTGTAGGGTTCCATGGCGAAGAAGCCTGCCAGGAAGTTTGTCCGGTTGACTGCTGTATCCCTGATGAAGATAAAAGAGAAACTGAAGAAGAATTGCTTGAGAAAGCCGGTAAAATTCATCCGGATGATACTTTTCCGTCCCTGGATGGTTTGACCGTTGAGACTTCTCTTTTCCGCAATCCTGATCGGAAAAACGCTAACCTTTAATTCTTAATCGGGCTCCAGGTTTTGGCATCTGGAGCCTGTTTTATTCTCCTGCAAAAAACAAGGGCAGTCAGAACAGGTCATTGATGTAAAGCAGTAGGATTATGGCCCTTGACAATCACGCCTAACATCAGTCATAGTTCAAAATTCATTTGTTATTACTGCGGGGTGGAGCAGCCTGGTAGCTCGTTGGGCTCATAACCCAAAGG
>DODH01000301.1:0-638 GCA_003545625.1 Nitrospina sp. | reverse complement strand
CTTGACAAAATATAGAAAATCTATAACCTCTGTCCCATCGTTAGCTAATAAAACATCAGTTTTGATTTTATAGTCGATGCGGGGTGGAGCAGCCTGGTAGCTCGTTGGGCTCATAACCCAAAGGTCGTCAGTTCAAATCTGGCCCCCGCTACCAATACCAGCAAGGATTTGGGGGCATAACGCCTCCAAACCCTTTTTGGTTTCCCGCTCGATTTACACCCTATTTACAACCAAACTTCCCCTTATGGTGAGCAAAAGGAAACGGTGGGGCTTGCAGGTGGGACAAGGGGGCAACTGGCGCCGAGAAAATTCGATGGGCTATGCTACTATGGTTGGAGCTAGGTTAGGTGAAACGAACTGAAGAAAGGTCTAGCTATGGATCAGTTGGTTAATCAGTTGGTTAATTGGTCAGCAAATAATTCCTTCCTAACGATTGTTGTGATAATTTTACTCCTTCCCGGTTCTTTCATATTCGTGGGAGCTTGCATCATGTTCATACGCAAACTGCGGAAGGAAAAAAATGATTAACTGGCTGAAATTCATATCCAGGCAGAAAGACTTTTAGGTGAAATTCTCCGGGTATAACTGGGGATCGTTGTCGATCATGTCAATTTCTTCTTGTGTCAACTCAGTTTCAT
>DODH01000183.1 GCA_003545625.1 Nitrospina sp. | reverse complement strand
CAACCGGCTTGCGGCAAAGAATCAGATACAGCCCGATCCCGAGCATGGCGAAGAGGCCTGGAAGATAGGCCGCCGACGAACCGGCGAGCGGCGCGAAGACTGGTTCGGCAAGAAGCGAGGCGGCGAAAAAGGCTGCGGTGCCGAGCCCCGTCCAGAGCGGTGAGAGGCCGATGAAACGGCGCAGAGCGAAAGCGAAATAAGCGAAAATGAAAATCGTGTTCGGAATGACGTCGGCAAGGCTCGCCCATCGCGTCGCGAAGGTGTGAAACAGAAACGAGCCGATGCCGATGGCAAAGACGATGAAAAATAATTTTACCGCCAGAAAAACAGAGAAAGTACGGGCGATGATCATGGCGGAATAGATACTGAACGTGCCAAAGGTAAACACAAGCGTGGTGACGAATGCAGGGGAAAGCCCCGACATCATCATGGCCTGCGCCAGCATGAGGTCGAACGCGATAGGCAGGGGCATGAGCGTTCCCATAAAGGAGAGCAGGCTCAGACTGGCCAGGTTGACAGGTGCTCCGACTAACTTGTCAAAGCTCCAGAGATGGCTGGCCAGAGCCCCGAACACGCCAGCCAGCAACATCAGGGGGACGGTGCGGGTAAAGATGTAGCACAAACTTTTCCAGTAATCCCGGCTGGCAGATTTGAAAGCCATCGCCCATGATTCGTGGTTGAGGTCGTAGGTTGCGGCAGGATCGATTTCACAGACTTGATTTTCCGGTGCGGTTCGCCTTTTCTCCGAAATCAGGGGAACGATAATTAGGATCAAAATAAAAGTTGCCACCAGTTTCATCACCGCCATATAAAAAGGAAAAATCGAGAACAGCATAGTGAGGACGACAATGTTCAGGGTGGGGGAGCTGAACATGACAGCTAACGCGGTTTCCATTTTACTGCCGGCTTCATACATGCCTTTGGCGATAGGCGCGACACAATTGACACAGACTCCCAGCGGAGTACCGACAAACATGCCCATAAAACTGTTGCGGAAGCGCCGATCCGAAGACTGGCGGGGAATGGTTTTGAGCAGGGTATAGAATCCGGCGGCGAGAACCAGGCCAAACGCCATTCCGCGCCAGTTGGTTTCATACCAGTTCAGGGTGGTATAAACCACCCGCGTAATAAAATCTGCTTTGCGCGGAGCATGAAAGTGAGCCTGGTGAGTGAGCGGGTCTTCAAAGGCTTCACTGCCGGAGAGGGCGGCTTTAATATCCAAAGCCGGGTAGCGGGAAACCAGCCAGAAGCTGGACACTACTGCGATTATGAAAATCAGGAGAATTATAAATTTGCGATTACTGGTCATTCAAACGTATTATCTGACATTTAGGGAAAACTATTTTTACCTTAAAATACCACTAGCCTGTGTATTGCACGAGTATTTCTGTGTGTGGGTTGAAGTATTATTAAATCACCCTCACCTCAATCCTCTCCCTTCAAGGGAGAGGAAGTAAAAGGTTCCGTCTCTGCTGGAGGGAAGAATATCACGTGCAGATTGAGTCCAGCGTTATGCTGGCGGAAAGATTTTGCAAATGGACGATTCAGAATCCTCGAACCATTTTATCCAGAACATTATCGAGGAAGATTTAAAAACCGGGAAATATGATGGGCGGGTTCATACCCGTTTCCCTCCTGAACCTAACGGATATCTGCATATCGGCCATGCCAAGTCCATTTGCCTGAACTTCGGCCTGGCGGCGCAATATTCCGGAAAATGTAACTTGCGGTTTGATGACACCAACCCCAGCAAGGAAGAAGAAGAATATGTAAAAGCCATTATGGAAGATGTGCGATGGCTGGGGTTTGATTGGGAAAACCGATTGCATTACTCGTCAGAAAATTTTGATCAGCTCTACGAATATGCGGTCCGGTTGATTGAGAAAGGCAAAGCATATGTGGATGCGTTGAGCCCGGAACAAATTCGTGAATACCGTGGTACGCTTTCCGAACCGGGACGGGACAGCCCCCACCGTGACAGGCCGGTGGAAGAAAATTTGGATTTGTTTAAACGGATGCGGGCCGGTGAGTTTGCGGAAGGCGAAAGGGTCTTGCGGGCCAAAATTGACATGGCATCAGGGAATTTGAATTTGCGTGACCCGGTGCTGTACCGAATTTTAAAAGCAACCCACCACCGTACCGGAGATAAGTGGTGCATTTATCCCATGTATGATTTCACGCACGGTCAATCGGATTCCCTGGAGCGGATCACCCACTCAATCTGTACCCTGGAGTTTGAGGATCACCGGCCTCTTTATGACTGGTTCCTGAAAGAGCTGGATATCTATTGTCCCCAGCAAATAGAATTTGCCCGCCTCAACCTGAATTACACAATATTGAGCAAGCGCAAGCTTTTGCAGTTGGTGGAAGAGAAGCATGTGAGCGGGTGGAACGATCCACGTATGCCGACTTTATCGGGCATGCGCCGTAGGGGTTACCCCCCGGAGGCAATTCGTGATTTTTGTGAGCGGATCGGAGTCTCCAAAAGCAACAGCACGGTAGATTTTGCTTTGCTGGAACATTGCGTTCGGGAAAATTTAAATCGGACATCACCCCGAGTGATGGCGGTGATTCGACCGTTGAAAGTGGTGATTGAGAATTACCCGGAAAATCAGGTGGAAGAACTGATTGCCGAGAACAACCCGGAAGACTCCGAGGCGGGATCTCGCAAAATTCCTTTTTCCCGAGTTCTTTATATTGAACGGGATGATTTTATGGAAGATCCTCCTAAAAAGTTTTTCCGCCTTGCTCCGGGCAGGGAGGTGCGGTTGAAGCATGCTTACATTATCAAATGCGAACAGGTGATTAAGGATGAAAAAACGGGAGAGGTGCTTGAGCTACATTGTACTTACGACCCGGAAACCAAAAGCGGTTCTTCCCAGGAGGGCCGTAAGGTGAAAGGCACTCTGCACTGGCTTACTGCGGCCCATGCCCAGCGCGCCAAAGTGAGATTGTACAACCACCTTTTTCTCAAAGAAAATCCGGCAGACGAGAAAGAATGCCCTGACCTGAAAACAAGCTTGAATCCAGATTCTCTGGAGATTATCCAGGGCGCGTTTATTGAACCCTTTTTGAAGGACGCGGTGGGGGGAGACCGGTTTCAGTTTTTACGGCTGGGATATTTTTGCGTGGATAATGAGGATTCCGCTCCTGGGGCTCCGGTTTTCAACAGGACCGTAACCCTCCGCGACACCTGGGCGAAAATTGCTAAAAAGTCCGGTTGACGGGCCAGCCAAAGTTTAGCCCGCATGGGGTAGCTGGGGTGATTTACAACCCTCTGCAATATGCGGGTTAAGTGGGTTGGCTCTTGGGAAGAGTGATGGTGAATGTGGACCCTTCTCCCAGCTGGCTTTTTACAGTTATCCTGCCCCCATGCCGGGAAACAATTTTCTTGCAGATAGCCAGGCCAATTCCCGTTCCTTCATAAGCCGATCTTCCGTGCAGTCTTTCCAGAGGGACGAAAATCCGCTCCGAAAACTTTTCATCCAGCCCGATTCCGTTATCTTGCACAGAAATTTCCCAGCACCCGTTTTGGTTAGGTTGGCTGTCCAGATGAACAACAGGGGGGTGTCTGGTTTGTGGTACTTCAAGGCGTTTTCAATAAGGTTTTGCAAAAGTTGACGCATCTGGGAAGGGTCGGCATCAAGAATGGGCAGGTCGCCAAGGGTGATCTTGCCTTGGGTTTCCGTGAGCCGTGTTTCAAGATCTTCGATGACTTCACGGGAAATTTCGGACAGGTCCACTTTTTTGAAAGGTTTTCCCTTGGCGGTTATCTGGGAAAGTTGAAGCAGGTCATCAATCAGCGCCTGCATTCGATGGGCGGCATTTCCCATTCTTGAGAGATAGTCCCTGTGTTGTTCGCTCAATTGGGACTTGGCTTCCTGCAGGCGATCGCTGAATATGGATATTTTCCTTAAGGGTTCCTGCAAATCATGCGAGGCGATATGGGCAAAATCTCTCAAGTCGCTATTACTTCTTTTTAGCTCCTCAGCATAATTTTTCAAATCGTCCTTCACATTATGATTGTGTATTGCCAGTGCCGCTAAATTGGCAGAAGTCTTGATCAGCTCCATCTCTGCTGGAGTGGGCTTGCGGGGCTGGGTATAATAAACGGCGAAGGTGCCCAATACATTTTCCTCAAAATCCATAATGGGGATGGACTAGCAGGCTTTATGGCCATATTCAAGAGCAATCTCCTTATAGTCCTCCCAAAGAGGGTCAAGGGAAATGTTTTCCACCACAATTGTGCGTTTTAAGAAAGCGGCCGTACCGCATGAGCCCACTTTTGGACCCGGGACAACCTGGCTCATTTTTCTAACATATCCCGCAGGCAGGCTGGGAGCAGAACCGTGTTGAAGAAATTTTTTTGATTTATCCAGAATAAGAATGGAACTTAACAGCCCTTCGCTATATTTTTCCATTTTTTCGCACAAGCTATCCAAGACTTCCTGGAAAGGTTTTCCCGCAACGAGGTCCCCTAATATAATGTTATGGTCGAGAAGGTAATTTTCCGCCAGTTTCCGTTCGGTAATATCAAACCCATAGACATTTACGTAGTTGTGTTCGTCAACAGGAGAAAAAGTGATAGAAAAAAAACGCCCGGAAAACTCCAATTCAATCGTTCTATTGGTGTGGTGATCAAGCGCGCCACGGGCCAGTTTTTGCCAATGAAGCGGTAGTGGCTCGGGGGATCCGCGTTCGATAATTGCAGCAACTTCAGGCTTGCCTGATTGAAGTAAAGCAGTTCTCCTTCTTTGGAAATACGCAGAACAGGATGTGGGGTTTCATCGGGCAGGCGGGAGAGCCACTCTCAAGAATCTCCACGGCGGACACATCCATGGTGTGTTCGAGCAAGGCATAATCATCATCGTT
>DODH01000232.1 GCA_003545625.1 Nitrospina sp. | reverse complement strand
AAAAGCTCGTTAAGAAAAATTGAAACTATCAGAAATACTTTTGAGGATTATCAGCAACAGAGCTTCCTAAAGCTTCCGGTCAGCGCAAACTACTACACGACCTTTCTTCTCATTACCCTGTTAATCATGTTTTCTGCCATATGGCTGGGTTTTTATATGGCACGGGGCATCACTGTCCCCATTCAGCAATTGGCAGAGGGTGTGCGACGTATCACGGAAGGAGATCTTGATTTTAAGATTGGAGCAAAGGCAACCGATGAAATAGCAATTCTTGTTGACTCCTTCAATACCATGACCCGGGAACTAAATGAAAGCAGGCTCAATATTCAACACGCCCACGAAGATCTCAAAAGAACGAATATCGAACTCGACCGAAGAAGAAACTATATTGAAACCATTTTAGACAACATAGGCGCAGGCGTGGTTTCGGTCGATAAAAGGGGCACCATCACCACCTTCAACAAAGCAGCGGAAAAAATTCTCAATCTTAAAAGTGAAAATATTTTCGGGTCCTCCTACCATGACGCTTTTGATTTTTCCTCTTACCAGATAATCCGAAAGCTCAGTAAGCGTATGAATGCACAGGATAGAGAGTCCATTGAAGAACAAATTGATCTGCGGGTAGGAGAAAACAACCTTACCCTTCTGGTCAATGTTCAGGTTCTTCGGGGAGCTACTGGGAAATATCGGGGACTGGTTATCGTTTTTGAAGATTTAACACATCTGATAAAAACTCAGAAAATTGCCGCATGGAAAGAAGTTGCCCAGGGAATTGCCCATGAAATAAAAAACCCCCTGACCCCGATCCAACTCAATACGCAAAGATTGAAGAAAAAATACTATGAAAACCGGGAAGACTTTGACCGGGTTTTTGATGAAAGCATCCATATCATCACTCAGGAAGTTGAAGGGATGAAGGAACTGCTCAACGAGTTTCTGCGATTTTCAAGAATGCCCGCTCCAAATCCCAGGCCCACCTCCCTGCATAAAATTATTGATGATATCCTGATTTCTTATTCGGAACACGACAAGAAATTAAAGATCAAAAAAAGTTTCGATCCCAACCTTGGTGCCGTCCCTATTGACCCGGAACAAATTCGCCGGGTCTTCATCAATCTGTTTGAAAATGCCACCGATGCCATTGACGAGGGAGGGGCTATACAAATCAGCACACGGATACTCCAAAAGGAAAAACTCGTCCGCATTGAGTTTGCAGATGACGGAGCAGGCATTTGCACCGCTGACAGGGACAAACTGTTTCTCCCGCATTTCACCACGAAAAAACGCGGTACGGGTTTGGGGTTGGCCATCGTCAACCGGATCATTATTGACCACAATGGTTCCATTCAAGTTAAGGATAATTACCCCAAGGGAACGGTTTTTGTTATAGACCTTCCCTATTCTCCTCTTGTCCTGCAAACAGGGAATTCCTCTGCACGGAAATTGCATCAAATTACCTCTTCCCAATCTTGACCCGCACCTTTCATTTTGGAAACTTTTGTTCTAGAATATTGGTAATCTCCGGCTTTTTTAGAATTTTTTTATATCAAAAAGAGTAACACTAAATATTGAAAGAAATTTAAATTTATGGCAAAAGATCGTTTTACAGATAACGGAAATGGCACCATTACTGATAACCAAATAAAGGTAATGTGGAAGAAAACCGACTCTTTCCAGGATACCCAAAAATGGCTCAACTGGTTTAAGGGTCAGGATTATGTGGAAATCACCAACATGGAAAGGTTCGCCGGTTGCGAAGACTGGCGTTATCCGACTCAGGAGGAGGCTTGGTCACTGTTTGACCTGAGCTACAGGAATACCGACAAGTATGGAGATGAGATCTACCTTTCCTCCATCTTCGAACCTGGTAGTGCAGGGACCACCTGGACTATGGAAGAACAAGACTCCTCGGCCCTGGTCATCCAGTATGAGGATGGAATGAAAGTGTGGCCCTCAAAGTATGCCAATCTCAATATGGCCTACCGCCTGGTTCGATCCATCTCATAGCTTCATTTTAGCGATTTAAACTCTGGGCGGTCTGGGTAAACGACCTTTATTCTCGGGCTACGAGGGGAGTCATAGTTAAAGCCCGGATGGATGACAAACTTGATTTTTGCCATCTTACTGTTCAGCCTTTTAAATTTCTGAGGGTGTACCCGCTGGGCTCCCAACTCAAAAATAAGGGGTTCTCCGCTTGGCAGGTTCAGGGTTCCCACTGCGCTTTTTTCGAGATCAATTTTTACCGATCCGGATCTCACTCCTTTTACATGGTAACTGCCTTCCGCCATATGGACGTTGCTTCCTTCATAATAAATTCTCCATAAATAACGGGTTTCAAATCCTCGGGCCCCGGCCAGGGGCAGAGCCGGATCCAGAAACTGGATTTGAGCCCGGCCTTTACTCTTGAAGAAATAGATATTCCGCATGGACCATAGAACAAATTCCCTTTCGAAAGAACGCCGGGACATGAGACCACAACGCCGGACTTCAAGAAGCGTTTGCAACGATACTCTTTTTTTCCGGATCAAATTTCTACGAACTTTCAATGCCTTGGGGCTATAAAGATAACAGGTAGCCACGCCTAACTTGACA
>DODH01000009.1 GCA_003545625.1 Nitrospina sp. | reverse complement strand
CAAGTCAGAAGTTGCAGGTGTCCGCAAGTTTTTTGTCGGGATAAATCATCGCGAACAATTCCCGGGTTTTTTTTCGCATTCGTTCTTCCTCCCGGTTGGAAATTTCATGGTCATAGCCCAAGAGGTGAAGGATACCGTGAATGAGCAGTAAAATTAATTCCTCTCTCAGGGACAGGCCGTGACCCTTAGATTGGTGACGGGCTGTCTCAAGGGAAATGGCGACATCACCCAGGACAGGTGCCCCAGGGGGCTCCGGTTCTCCCTCCAAAAGTTGGGGAAACGATAACACATCCGTCGGGCGATCTATATCCCTGAACTGACGGTTCAGATCGCGGATGCCCTGATCCCCGACAAATAATATGCTGATTTCATGTTCATTGCAATCCAGAGAGATCAGGATTTTGCTAATCTGCTGTTTTATTTTCCGGGTATCCACTTTGATTCCGGGGCACTCATTTCTAATAAGAATTTCCATAAAGATTTCGGAGAGGCTTTGTTTATTTGGTAATTTTCAGAGATGCCCTTCAAACAGAGAGCAAAAATCAGTGGATTTCAGGATGATAGTGGAATTGTCAGAACTATTCCTGATTAGAATCAGTCTGGGCGTAGGCCGTGATAATTTTTTTCACCAATTCATGGCGGACGACATCCTTGAGTGAAAAATAAACAAAGTGGATGCCTTGAACCTTATCCAGCAGGCTTTGAACATGGATGAGCCCCGAATCACTGTATTTTGGAAGGTCGACTTGGGTAATATCCCCGGTAACAACCATCTTCGACCGGAATCCCAAACGAGTCAGGAACATTTTCATCTGTTCTTTGGTCGCGTTCTGGGCTTCATCAAGAATGATGAATGAATCACTCAGTGTTCTTCCGCGCATATATGCCAACGGGACGATTTCTATAGCGCCGTCATCCATGAGATGCCTCACATGATTTTCTTCCATCATATCATTTAAAGCATCATAGAGGGGCATGAGGTAAGGATTGATCTTGTCGGCGATATCTCCCGGCAAATAACCCAGCTTTTCACCGGCTTCTACCGCCGGGCGCACCAGCACAATTCTTTTAAATCTTTTTTTGAGCAGGCCCTCTACCGCCATCGCTACCGCCAGGTAGGTTTTCCCCGTTCCTGCCGGGCCAATGGAAAGAACGATGTCGTTCTTCCTGATAGATTGGATGAACTCGTATTGTGCGGGTCCCTTGGGGGTGACATAGCCCTTTTTTTGGGAAACGGCAATGCGCTCCGAAAAGATTGTTTGGAGATCGACTTGGGGGTCGTCCGCCATAAGTCGAATGGCAAACTTTACGTCTCCGTTTGCGACCGGGAGGTTTGCCTCATGCAGTTTCTCCAATTGCATGAAAAGATTTTCGACTGTTTCGATATCTTTCGGGTTGCCTTTGAGCTTGATCTGGTTTTCGCGGGTGGTGATGCGGATGTTGAATTTTTTCTCAATCAGTTTGAGATTGAGATCTTGACTGCCAAACAGTTCGGGAATGAGTGCGTTGTTTTCGAGTATTAATTCTTTGATATCCGATTCCAAACAGCGTTCTCTCTATTTAAAAGATGAAAAATTTACAGGGCTCACCGCCGTGTCCCCTGTGGGGGAATCAGGCTCAAAAACTCACTGCGTGTTCTGGCATCGGCTTTGAAAGAGCCCAGCATGGCACTGGTGGTGGTGTAGGAGTTTTGTTTTGCCACTCCTCGCATGCACATGCATAGATGAAGGGCTTCAATCACTACCCCTACACCAATGGGTTGAAGAATTTCATTCAGGGAATCAGCGATTTGTTTGGTCAGGCGTTCCTGTACCTGCAGGCGGCGGCTGAACGCATCGACAATCCGGGGCACTTTGCTGATGCCAATTATTTTCCCCTTTGGTAGATAGGCAACGTGGCATTTGCCAATGAAGGGAAGCATATGGTGTTCGCACATGCTGAACAGGTCAATATCCTTGACGATAACCATTTCATCATAGTCTTCATTGAATAACGCGCCATTGACAAGCTCTTTAATATTGACCCAGTAGCCACTGGTTAGAAACTTTAGCGACTTCTCCACACGTTCTGGGGTGTTCTGCAGTCCCTCGCGGGATGGGTCTTCCCCAATCTGCAACAATATTTGTTTAATGAGGTCTTTCAAGTTCAGTTCCCCGGTAAATGACAAAATTGCGTTCGGACTCAAAAAGTTTGATCTCATGCAGAGTACCGTTCTCAATTTTGGGTTCGATGATATCCCAGAAATGGATGGCGATATTTTCTGCTGTGGGAATTACATTTTTCAAAAACTCCACATCCACATTAAGATTTTTATGGTCGACCTTGTCAACGATTTCCACGTTAATCAGTTTTTTGAGGGTTTTGAGATCCAGCACCATTCCGGTTTCCGGGTCCACTTCCCCTTTGACGGTAACCTCCAGAACATAATTATGTCCATGCCCATTGGGATTGTTGCACAACCCAAAGGTGGCCGCGTTTTTCTCATCTGAAAAAGCAGGATTGAACAATCTGTGGCTGGCACAAAATTCCAGACGGCGGGTGATATAAATCATCAGTAATAGTGGGAGTTTATTTAAGGTATTTGCGTTTGTTATCTGTTGAGTAAAAGCCTGGTCCGTACAAATGAAAGTTCATCTGGTTGAACTGCTTGCTCAGTTTGCCGCCACATTTTTCACAATCGTCGAGTGGGTCGTCACTGATTTTTTGCAGGACTTCTACAATGTCCTTGCACTTTTCGCACTGATATTCATATATGGGCATTGGTTTCTCTATTTCCAGACCATTTCATTGGTTACATTATACATCGATCAGGTGAGGTTGTAGGCAAAACATCCGCTGGAACACGTCACCATATAATGAGGACAACTTTTGCAAGGCTCTTTCGGCTGTGCTTCAAATACATGGCTGAGAAATCGGGTATGCATTTTGGTAATTGAAAGCTCGTTTATCTGCTTAAAGTCCTTGATATTGCCAAGTTTTTTATTGTGAAACGGGAAACAGTTGAAACAATCCCCTTTGGGGTCAATGTCCATAGGGCTGTCATCCGCACATCCAAAATAAACGTCTTTGTTTTTCCATGTTGTGATATCGGGAACGGACTGACTGCCATGGTAGATAAATCGCTCTACGAGTGGATATTCGTCTTCTTCTATTTCGTCCAAAAGACAGGGGGGGAACGAACAGTCAAAACGAAAACACAGTTGCGGAAATTCTTTAATCATATCCAGCATCATCCGTCCCATTTTCGGATAATCTCTTATGGCTAATGGTTCGTTGCTATCCTCCCCGACAATTGGGAAGGCCGGACTGACACGGACTTTATATTTTTGTCCCGGCGGCAACCCCATGTCCTGATAAATTTCATCGATTTCCCAGCACTGGGTCTGTAAATCCTGCTCGATGGAATACAGGTTGAGACTGAACATGAGACCCATTCCGTTTTTGCTGAGAATTGTCTCTGCTACTTCCCGGCAACGGGCATGGTTTTTTTCAGAAATGTTTTCAGAAGTCTGCCAGTTTAGAAGAATGGAAAATTGAATCTGGCGCTCGATACTTCCTCCACGGCCTACGGTATGCAAAAGAAGATCGAGGACTTTGTCCGGCATCAAGCCATTGGTGAAAACTCCCAGAAAAGAAAAAGGCTGCATGTTTTCCAGGGTTTGCGACAAAATATCGTTGAATTGGGGATGCAGGGTGGGTTCACCGCCCATGAAATTGATGAGAGAGGCATTTTTTACCCGAGGCAGCAATTCATTGAGAAAAAAGCCATAATCCATTGACTTATCAGGAG
>DODH01000273.1:5884-7574 GCA_003545625.1 Nitrospina sp. | reverse complement strand
TTCCCGCGCCAGAGCCCGGATCATCGGATGCCGGGACTGCACCTGCGCCGAATCTTCCAGATATTTTGAATCCGGTTTTCCAAGCCCACTCGAAAAACTCTGTTCCAGCTCGGTTTTAACTTGCAACGTGGCTCGATAAAAACCATTCGGCAATTGTTCTGTCTGGAGAATTTTTTGCCGCTGGTCTTCTGGAATGAGGTCGGGGGAACGCAGAGGCTGAAGGTGAAAGATGATTTCTCTCACCCGCTCCGACCGGTTGATCGGCTGGTCGGGTTTGACCAGACTCATGGTAATTATGCTACTGACCGTCAGCGGTTCATCGAGTTTCTGCGCCACTTCGGCAGACTCCTTAAACGATTCAAAACCCTGATTGGTGGTTTCTTTGATCACCGAACCATCCCCGGCTATCCACAGGGTGGTTTCGATGCCGCTGAATTTTTGTTTGATCGCAAAAGTCTCAACGGGTTTGCCCTCGTACTCCAGGTTTTCTTTGCGCAAAACTTCGTACTCCAAATCCACCAGCATCTGGAACGGCTCCAGAAATAGTGACAGGGTTCCTTTTTGTCCAACTTTCAATCCGTCCGCCAGCAAGTTAAGGAGAAAGGTTGAGGAAGAAAGCGTGCCAGGGGGAAACTCAATGGATTTTTCCTTATCAAACCCCCGTGACTTAATCCGGTAGATAAGCCGATTGCCTTCCACCCTGCCCTCGACCTGTTGCCGGTGTCCGGTGATCTCCTGCAAAAGTGAAAAACCACGAAGCTTGAAATCCGGACCCAGCCTGGTCTTTTGATTGATGGTGGTCGACTGATCTATAGACTTTGAACGAATCTGAAAAAAAACCGTGGAATCCACCTCAATGCCTTCTGGGGTCCAGCGGGTTTGCACCCGGGTAAAACCCATTTTTTTGCCTTGGAAATAGGTTCCCATCCAATCTTCCTGCTCCCCGGAACCCTGAAGCAGGGCGCCGCCCTGGAACAGAGACTGGGCCGCGACCGATCCACAAAATGCCCACAGGATAAAAATAATTTGCGCAAATATTTTCATATTATTCAGGTTATCACCCCACTAACCGTGGAGGCAACTGGCAATGGCTCGTTGGGCCAAGACAACTCTTTGCTCGCCTGAGGAAGTTATTACTCGCTGGCCGCTGGCCGGGCAAGTGAATACAGATGGGTGGCGAAGAAACAGAAAGCAATGGCGGGTGCGGCTATGGGAACTAACCAGGCAACCAACAACGCGACATTCACAAATCCAATCGCCGTTGCCGATTTTGTCAGAGCCCTTATTAAGTAAGGCATGGGAAAGGGCGAAAGCATCGAGATAGAGTTTAGAAGTATCACTACAATCAAGAGCGGCTCTGGGGCAAATTCAAAATATTTTGCTGTCAGGAGTGCTAAGAGCAGGTGCCGCATCAGTTCGTTGGTGGGCGATCCTGCATTGATTTTTTTAGATACCGATACCCGAGAGGTAACACGCAGTAAGATAGCAGCCACCGCAACAAGGCTGGCTATACTGAAGGCAACCCCGTAGTGAACACCAAGTGCCATGACAATGATTATATGAGCAACGGCATCGCAAACATTGTCCAATGCCGCGCCAAAATCACTCTTGAGATTCAGCTTGATGGCAAGGATACCATCGAGATCATCCATGATGTTGTTGTAGATGATCAAGGGAATCAAATATTGAA
>DODH01000273.1:0-5464 GCA_003545625.1 Nitrospina sp. | reverse complement strand
AACTCTTCATCGGCTAACGGGGCCCGTCTTGTCGCTGGAGTGAGGCTGGAAACCGGAGCGAATCAGAAAAAAATGGTTTGTCAGTTCAGGGAAATCAATCCCCATTGCCGATGGAATGCGCCTTATCCAAGGATCACCCAAACGCAAACCCCAGTATGCCAGATGTCCTACTACAGGAACCATTTGCAGATTCCCGGGCACATTTTCCTTCCATTTCCTGATGAGTTCACAACCCATCTGCATGAGAATATACGGGACGTTTAAACAGGTTTGGACCACTGTCAGATCGCATCCGTTAAACAGACCGAGATAGGTCGGGACCGAACGGTAGACAGCTTGGTAATCTCCATCCCGTGTGATTGTTCCATTTCGTACGGTACTTTCCCGGCATAGGATAATACCTCCAGGGCTAAGAAAGGACTTCAATTTCCGTAGCAGTGCGACAACATCTTCTTCATTGAGATACATCAAGAGTCCACCGAGGAAGATAAGTGAAAACTGACCTTTAGGTTCAAAGGACAATACGTTGCCATGGATGGGAGTGAAATTGTCGTAGGAAGAACAACGTCGCACCATGCTTTTATATAAAGGTGTGCTTGCTTCAACGGCAATGACCTTGTTGAATTTCAGCGCAAAAAATTCCGCCCAATATCCGACACCACTTCCTAAATCAAGCACAGCTCCATTAGTATCGATCTTGGCATTACGGATGAGTTGTTGGACAATAATAGACTCGGCACGGAAACGAAAACGCCCGGCACTGTCAGGGAAACCAAAACCATCCATCATATAGGGACCCATGATGGAGGGGTCTGCCTTCTTCCAATAGCTTTTAACAACTGAATAATCCAGTATATTGGGTTCCGTTTCACCATTCATCAGGATGTTCACTCTTTTTTAGAGGAGGTACGACTCCAGAAATAAAACATTGGAGTAAAAATATCCGGTTTAGAAGGCTTCGGGATATGTATCGGTTTCTTAAAAAATACGTTCTGCATTTGCAAGATCGACAGGGGTGTCAATTTCATACCAGCATTCAGGATCGAAGAAAACGCCATTCATGGAAAGACTGCCATCGGCTATCATCGTTTTAAAAACTACTTCGTAATACTCGTTTACCTTGCCAGAAGAGATATAAAGCTCCAACTGTTCGATGACGTTTTGCCATGATGAGGCAGAAAGACTGTATATATTGACTGTCTTATAGCAGGGACCTTCTCCGGCACCAGCTATGCCAAAAGCTTGTACCCTGCCTAGAGAATCCAAAGTCACAGTGGCTCCATTCATCCAGGGTTGCATGCGAGAAATGGCGATTTTATTCGGATAAAGAAGACCGTCGAGCTGGGAGGACTCGAACACCAGGTCGCTTTCGACCAAAAGAAAAGATTCCCGGATTTTATTCCGAGCCAGCCACAAAGAATAGATGTTGTTGGTCGTTTGGAATAGAGGATTGTTTATTAATTCTATAATCAGCTCCCCAGCATATTCGTTGACGAACCTTTGGATGCAGTGGTCCATATAGCCGACCACAATGACCAGCCGCTTGAAACCTTTATCGCAGAGGTTGTCAATCAATCGCTCAAGTATAGGGCGTCCATTGATTTCAATGAGGCATTTGGGAATAGAATCCGTCAAGGGCTGTAAACGATTTCCACTGCCAGCAGCTAACAACAAAGCTGTGGTAACACGATTTCCCTTAAAATGATTATTGTTCATCATTATCCTTTTAAAAGGTTTGGAATCAATATTTTGAAAAAAACCAACTAATGCGGAGGTATGCTAAATGTCGCTGGGTAAGCAGTTTTCCGTTGCGTACTACGAAAACCCGCACCAACCCCATCACGAGGAGGGGAAAACCCTTCCTTTCTTCACATTAAGGGCCTGGAGAGTTCCAGATCACGCAGAAGCGCATCCAAGCCTGAAGCAGGCCGGAAACCTTAGAGAAAGATTTGTATGGGATAAAACTCTGAGGTAAATAAAGTATAGATCAAAAAGTGGTTTTTGTCTAGGGAGTCAGGCAACCCTATCCTGCGACAATAGAAGTAAATATTTTTAATACAATATAAAAGAGCTTATTTTAAGCCGAATTTATGCTGTTCTTAAAAAATTTCTCACGCCTCTTTGGCAGGCATGATAATATTTACGTTTTATCTTTTTAAGAAATTTCTGTTACAATATCTTATGATTGACCCCAAAAACGTCCCAACCTATCTTACTTTCGATGATGTATTGCTCCTGCCCGCGCATTCGAAAGTTCTGCCCGCAAACGTAAAACTCTCGACCCGGTTGACCCGCAAGATCAAACTCAACTGTCCGTTGATCAGTGCCCCCATGGACACTGTAACCGAAACGAATCTGGCCATCGCCCTGGCCCAGGAAGGTGGAATCGGTATCATCCATCGCAGCCTTCCGCCGAACAGGCAACGCAAAATGGTCGATAAGGTCAAACGTTCGGTAAGCGCCATGATCCCCGATCCGATTACCATGGAACCCGACCAGAAAATCAGTGAAGCCCTGGACGTTATGCGCAAATACAACATCAAGGGCATCCCCATTACGCAAAACAAAAAGCTGGTGGGAATTCTCACCAACCGGGACCTCAGGTTTGAGAACAACCTCAACAAAAAAATCCGCTCCCTGATGACCAAAGACAATCTGGTCACCATTCCGGAAGGCACGCCTCTGGAAAAGTCCAAACAAATTCTGCACGACAACCGCATCGAAAAACTGCTGGTGGTCGACAAAAAAGGCCATCTCAAAGGACTGATCACCATCAAGGATATTGAAAAAGCCGGGCAATTCCCCGATGCCGCCAAAGACTCCAAGGGAAGATTGCTGGTGGGAGCCGCTTTAGGGGTTACTCAAAATCCTGTGGAACATATTGAAGATTTAATCCGCGTTGGGCTGGATGTTCTGGTGATCGACAGTGCCCACGGGCATTCGGAAAAAGTCCTGGCAACCATCCGGGAAATTAAAAAGACTTTCCCAAAACTCGAATTAATAGGCGGCAATGTGGCCACCGCTGAAGGCACCGCCGATTTGATTAAAGCCGGAGTGGACGCCGTCAAGGTTGGCATTGGCCCCGGTTCCATTTGCACCACGCGTGTGGTGTCGGGGGTTGGCGTACCGCAGATTTCCGCCATTGCCGAATGCGTTAAAGTAGCGGAGAAAAAAAATATTCCCGTTATTTCCGATGGCGGCATCAAGCTTTCCGGCGACATTACCAAAGCCATCGCCGCTGGGGCCAGCACGGTGATGATAGGCTCCCTGTTTGCGGGGACGGAAGAAAGTCCCGGAGAAAAGATTCTTTATCAGGGCAGAAGCTACAAAGAATACCGCGGCATGGGTTCCATCGCCGCCATGTCCCAGGGCTCCAGCGACCGTTACTTCCAGGAATGGGAGCTCTCTGAAAGCAAACTGGTTCCGGAAGGGGTGGAAGCGCGTATTCCCTACCGTGGCGCTTTATCGTTCACCGTTCACCAACTGTTGGGGGGTCTGCGCGCCGGCATGGGATATTGCGGAGCTTCTACCATTGCGGCGTTGAGAAAAAACGCCTCATTCATCAGGATTACGCCAGCGGGTCTTCGGGAAAGCCACGTTCATGATGTGATCGTGACCAAAGAAGCACCAAACTACAATATCGATTGAACCGCCGGAATTTCTCCAGGCAGGCTAAACGGACTCCCGCATTGCAATGACCACAGACACCCTTCACGAACAGAAAATCCTCATTCTTGATTTTGGGTCGCAATACACCCAGAACATCGCTCGTAAAGTGCGGGAATGCCAAGTCTATTGCGAAATTCACCCTTGCACTCTGCCGTTCGATAAAATTAAAGATTTTAATGCAAAAGGCATTATTCTCTCCGGCGGACCCGCAAGTGTACTGGAAAAAGACGCGTTGCTTTGTGACCGAAGACTGTTTGAGTTAAAAATTCCCATTCTCGGAATCTGCTACGGCATGCAACTCATCACCCACATGCTGGGCGGCAAGGTAGACCCTTCCCCGCATCGCGAATTCGGCAGAGCCGAGTTGATGCTGAAAGAATTTTCCCACCTGTTCGAAGAGGTGAATAACAATTCCACTGTATGGATGAGCCATGGCGACCGCATCTCAAAACTGCCGGAAGGGTTCAAAGGCATTGCCTTCACCGGCAACTCGCCCTTAGCGGCCATTGAAAATTCAGTAGCACGGGTTTACGGCCTGCAATTCCACCCGGAAGTGGTCCACACGGTAGATGGCACAAGGATCCTCAACAACTTCCTGTTTAAAATCTGCCAGTGCGCCAAGAACTGGAAAATGGATTCCCTGGTCGACTACATGATCCAGGACATCCGAGATAAAGTGGGAAACGCAAAAGTGGTTTGCGGGTTGAGCGGCGGAGTCGATTCTTCGGTCGCGGCGGTGCTGATTCACAAAGCTATCGGCGACAACCTGTACTGCCTGTTCATCGATAACGGATTTTTGCGGTCCGGCGAAAAAGATAAAGTAGAAAACACATTTCGCGACAACTTCAGCATCCACCTCGATGTCATCGACGCCGCCGACAAATTCCTGGAAAAGCTTAAAGGCATCACCGATCCGGAACAAAAAAGGAAATCTATTGGCAATACCTTCATCAAAGTTTTCGAAGAGGAAGCCAAACGCCTGGGCGACTTCACCTTTCTCGCCCAGGGCACCTTGTATCCAGACGTCATCGAGTCGGTCTCCTTCAAAGGGGGCCCGTCTGCGGTGATCAAGTCGCATCACAATGTTGGCGGCCTGCCGGAAAAAATGCAGTTAAAACTTCTCGAACCGTTTCGCGAACTGTTCAAGGATGAAGTCCGCGCACTGGGGCGCGAGATGGGTATTTCGGATGAAATCATCAACCGCCAGCCATTTCCGGGTCCGGGCCTTGCCATCCGCATACTGGGAGAGGTGACCCCGGAACGCCTCAAAGTCCTTTGCGCCGCCGACAAAATTATTTTGCAAGAAGTGAAAGCCGCAGGCTTGTATAATGATTTATGGCAATCGTTCGCGGTTCTGCTTCCGGTAAAAACCGTGGGAGTCATGGGCGATGCCCGTACCTACGAAGACGTGATAGCCATCCGCGCCGTCACCAGCACCGACGGCATGACCGCCGACTGGGCTCACCTGCCTTACGAACTCCTGGGGAAACTCTCAAACCGCATCATCAATGAGGTGCATGGGGTCAACCGGGTGGTCTATGACATCAGTTCCAAACCCCCAGGCACTATTGAGTGGGAGTAAGTCTTACACCATTCATATCTCTATAATCTATTTAAAATCAATAATTTATATTTTTTGAGTTAACTACAAAGTAGCAACAAACTCAATTTGGTCATTGTTTGTTTTCAATGACTTACAAATTGTAACTACTAAGATACTACAAAAAAGACGTAACGATTTACTCCAATCGTTGTCGGGTAAGTTAACTCATGAAAAGACAAAGACTTAATATCA
>DODH01000320.1 GCA_003545625.1 Nitrospina sp. | reverse complement strand
GATATTGGTTTGTTCTTCCTTTTCTTTTAAGCGTTCGAGCTGTTGTTCGAACTCCCGTTTCAGTTCGTCCGGGAGATTAAAGGTGATTTCAGATTCCTTGAATTTTCTTGCCTGCGGCGTTGCCTCAACGGGTGAAACGGGTGTGGATTGCGGGCTTTCCACGACTTGGATAAACGTATAGTCCGAACCCAAGATCAGTTCTGCGGGATTTCCCTGGCTAGAAATGATGTCGAACAGTTCACGGTTAAGTTTTTCCCGTAGGGAATTCAGCCAGGTCAGACGTTGCTCCTGGCTTTCGGGAAGTGAAACAGGGGATTTTTCCAGTTCCTTCAATATTTCGAGGGGATCTATGGGATCCCTGTCTTCAGGGTTTTGCCCCGGAGCATAAAAAGTCTGGATCGTTTGAAATAAGGCCACGGTCTCGGGGTCACCCAACCGGGAATAGCGATCTGCCAGCAGTTTGATATCTTTCAGGCTAAAATTTTTCCGGGCCATGAGGGTCTGTCTGTAGGTTTAACAGGTTGTTTTTAAGGCTCTTTATAACAAAACGGCAAAACTAGTTAAAACCTTACCCCTATATTATAGCAAAATAAAATGAAAGGGTTGCCGTCAGGCTGTTTTCCACCTTCCGTGCTTGATTTCCGGGATGAGCATCAGGGTCGCCAGGATCATCATGGCGCAGGAAAGGATGCCTATATTTTGGGCACCGATCAAACCAATCGCCCAGTAACCTATCATTGGGCCCAAGGTGCCGCGGATGCCCGTCAAGCTGACATGCACCGACATATAGGCGCCGGTCTTTCCAGGAGGGGCGTATTTGGTGACCCATAGGTTCCAGGCAATGCTACCCCCCGCAAAAGCGGCCCCTATCAAAGCGGAGCCTGCGCCGATGATCCAGGGGTTGGAGCTGATGAAAAACAGTAGAATACCAGCGGCAAAAGACAGGTTCAGGATCATCCGAAGAACCACGAAGTTCATTTTATCAAACAGCCTTGCCCAGAATGGAATGAGAAGCATGCGCATTGTTTCGGGAATGACCGTAATAATCATGGCTACAAAAATGGCCGATCCTTCAATGCCCCATTGCGCTGAGGTAACATAATCCACTCGCAAAGGGAGAGTCCATAAATTGGCAAATCCCATAATGAACCAGGTCAGTAAAACATAGCCGAAGGAACGGTCCTGCCAGGCGTATTTCATGTTTCCGAAAGGATTTTCATGAGGGCTCTTATCCACCTTTTTTGACGGCATACAATAGATGGCTACAGCTTTGGAAAAGGCGCAAAAACCCAGAAAGGTAAAGATCAACGGGTAATACTCGATATCCTTTTCAAGAATGGAAGACCCGATAAACCCGGATAGGGCGGCAATCCCAACCGACAAGAGCAAAGATTTAGAGAAAAATGCCGCGCGGCGATCCGAGGGATAATTGTCCCCATAAATATCAGTGATGAAGGGAAGCAGGGCGCTACGGCAAATGTATGCGGTGATTACAAAAAACGCGAACAGATACATGGACGTAGTCCAAGCGGCAATCAGAAGGCAGACTCCCGTAATCAGTGAGGGAAGAGACCCCCATGTCGATTTTCTCCAGTCGGTGGCGGAGGCGTAATGTAATAAAAGCATGGAAAGGAACATTCCCATAAAGGGAGCGGCGGCGATCAGAGATTTAATGATTTGCCCTGCATTGAAATACCGGATAGCTATAAACAGACAGAAGGTTTGAGCGCCGGAAGAAAGTACTCCTTCAAATCCTCCCCGCCATAAATCACATTTATAAGTTTTCTGCGTGATTTCATCAGAAGTCAGGGAGAAGCGGTCCTTTTTGAGTTTAAAAAACATAATAAAAATATTTCTGAAAGCAAAGCCCTGGGTTTTCAGGTTTTCCGATAAAAAACCTTGAGAAATCGATGTTTATCAGGGATAGGCTTTTAAAATAGGTTGTTAAATTAGGTATCCTTATAGAGATAATATCGATAGGGGATTGATATTTATAAAAATAGGGTTACTATGGTTTACTTAGTAGGTTGCTGAAAGAATTAAGCGCAGTTCCCTATAATTTCTTCTTGAGCTTGCCGAAGGATCACATTGTATAAAATTGTTATCAACCTTCGACGGACTAAGGGTGACAAGGTTGTGTCCATAGCTTTTTTTAAACCTGCCAGCCTTGCATTAAATGGTTTCCTATAAAATATAGCAATGAAAAAATATTTTTTACTGCAAATATTCTATGTGTTCCTAATGATTGCTCTAATGAGCTTGCTTTGGGAGTTTGTGGTGGAAGGGTTCCTTTCGTTAGACGGGCATGAGGATTTTAGCAATAAAATAGAGGATGTCTGGGCCACAATAGTTATTGCCTGCCTGGCATTGGCCTATCCTACGTATAAAGGGCTGTCAATTATCCGCAACTGGAAGGAACTGGAAAAGACTCTGATTAATCAGGAAATGCAATCGGACAATATAGAGAACAAAAAGTTAGCCAGCCCCGATTCTATCAATATCATTTTAATGGATGAGTTGCATAGAAGGAAGAAAGCGGCAGAAATAATTAAAAACGAGCGGCATAAGTTTTTCAACATGCTTGACCAGTTGCCCATTTGTTTCCATTTGCAAGCGGATGATTACACAGTTCCTTTTGCCAATAAGATGTTCAAAAGACGGTTTGGGTCTCCTGACACAGGGCTGTGCCATCAGTTGATGCACAACCGATCAAAGCCTTGTGAACCTTGTTCTACATTCAGGATTTTTGACTCCCATGAGACGGAGTCAAATGTATGGACCTCCCAGGATGGAAAGACCTATCTGACAGTTGTAACCCCTTTCGAAGATGTGGATGGTTCTATCCTGATCATGGAAATGGCCATTGATATCACCAGTGAGCAAAAAGCCAAGAACGATTTGGAGCATGTTCTGGCTGAACAGGAAGAGCATATCAAACAGCGTACCCTGGAGTTGGAGCGGAGTAATAATGCGCTTAAGGAATTTTCCACCTTTGCCGCGCATGACCTGAAAGAACCTTTGCGGAAAATCCTGGTTTTCAGCGGCCGCATTCAAGAGGTCATTGATGTGGAGCCTGGTGGGATTGCCCAGCAATATCTGGATGGAATGGGACGATCGGCTGAGCGTATGAACAGTTTGATCGACGATTTGTTGAAATTGTCGCAAGTTGCTTCCCAGGGAACAAACTTCAGGAAGGTGGACCTTAATAAAGTGGTGGCTGAAGTGATTGAGGATCTGGAGCCCAATTATCCGGATTCCAGGAAAAATATATCTGTACAAAGTCTGCCCAAGGTGGATGCGGATAAAACTCAGATGTACCAGTTATTTAAAAATCTGTTGTCCAATTCCTTAAAATACGCGAAAACAGATGAGCCGCCCAGGATATCGATAGAAGTGGAAATAAATAGCGATGGGCATCATCTGATCGCCATTCGGGATAATGGAATCGGTTTTGACGAAATATATAAGGAGAAAATATTTAAACCCTTTGAGCGTCTCCATGGTCGGAGCCAATATTCAGGCACAGGGATAGGCCTTGCCATTTGCAAAAAAGTGGTGGAGAGCCATAACGGAGAACTGGATGTAGAAAGCCAGATGAATGTGGGAAGCACTTTTACCATCCGCTTGCCCAAATCTTCTTGATGGGGACTAGTAACGAAAAACGTATTTCTTTCTTTATTGTAGCCAGTTAATTAAGATAAGGCTTGTCCTATACCAGCCGCCCGTAACATATCCTTATCCGGTCCTCTATCTGCACAACAATCTGCGAGTTTACCATCGATCACAACAGCAGGAACCGACCGTATTCCCATTTCTTTTGCTCTGACTGCTGTTGCAGAATCGCTCATATCTAAAACATCAACTTCGCAAGAAGGGCAAGCAATGCTGGTTACCCATTCAATCGTTTCTTCACAAGCAGGACAACCGGCACTAAAAATCTCAATTTTTCGTTTAGTATTCATATTCTCTGCTCCTTATAAATTTTAATGTTTTCCTTTGAATCCCACCAGCGGGTTTTATTCCCCTTGGCTTACCACGGCTTTTAAAATAACACTTCATTAGGATACTGCGTCCGCTTGCGGCGGGGTTGTTATTCTGCGGCGCACCGAAATCCCACCCCCTCAATGCGGTAGCCCGGATAATACACTTTCCTGCTTGCGGACCATCCGGCAGAAGGATGGCTTTCCCAGTCTCCACCACGGACGATTTTCCTGCTCGCTGACCGCTCGGTCAGAAAATCCTGTTCGGGGCCTAATTGGACCTCTTCTGTTTGCAAAGGAACCCATCCAGAAGGATTATCCTTGGGGCTCATGATGTAATAGCTGGGATCATGTGTATCGAACACCCATTCACTCACATTACCCGCCATGTCATACAGGCCAAAGGGATTGGTAGGAAACGAGCCAACGGGAGCCGTATTTTTGAAACCATCTGAAGCATCAGCGACTCTGACATTGAGTTCACAGGAACCGTCGCAATAATTTGCCTTGGTCGCATCATAATCATCCCCCCAATAAAAATTGGTGTGAGTTCCCGCTCTGGCGGCATACTCCCATTCCGCTTCCGTTGGAAGACGCTTACCCAAACTTATGCAATACTCCTTGGCTTCCATCCAGGTCACGCTATCCACCGGAAGATCCCCACCCGGAAAATGGGATGGATTGTTGTCCATGACTGACTGAAACGCCACCTGCGTTACGTCTTTAACGTCCATCTTGAAAGAGGACACACAAACTTCATGTACCGGCTTTTCAAGAGGTCCGCCTTTTTCACTTCCCATCAGGAAGCATCCGCCTTTGACGGGCACCATTTCTTCAGGAACATTTGCTTTCGTAAGTGCTATGATTCTCTTCTTTACTTTTTCCCTCAGTACGACTACATGTTCGCGAAGAACTCTCGGAATACCGATGTATTTGACTCGAACCGCGCTCTTTGGCATAAATTCTGCCTTGCCTGAATCCATCAAGAAGATTCGATAATGCTCAACGGGCACCAGTGCGCCTGGTCGAACGAATTTGCTGCCAGATGTTTTGGGAGCGACCATTTTTGTAATGGTTTCGTCGATCAATTCCCCTTTTCTGCCTTTCTCTTCACCCTCAATAAAGACCAGAACCTTTCTGCCGCCGGTTACTTCCAGTTTAAGGATTTGCTCGATCAAGGCATCGGCTTCTTCATGCTTTTCAAGCTGAAATTTGAGCTCAGCTAAAGCTTTTAAAGCCCTGTACCCTTCGGGATTAAATTTTACGGCTTCTGCTAATAGCTTTTCTGCGTTATCGAGATCCCCTACTGCAAGAGCTTGGTCGGCCTTTGATATTAGATTTTGGTTTTCCGCAAAGCACACATTGGGAAAAAGACTGAATATTACAATAAACAACGAAACCATACGCAGGAGGGAAGTTTTAAAATTGAATGGAGTAAAGTTCATTATGATTTTCTCCGGATTCAGAATTGAGGTTTGTTTTCAACCGGCTTTAACCACAACAAGAGCTATTGTCTTTTGCCACAACTAGGGACTTTCTTAGTAAAGCCTCAGGAGGCATTCCTGCCGGCCCATCGTCCCCCTCATAATCTGCAATGCCGTTTCCCGCAACCGTAGTGATGATTCCCTGGGAGTCCACTTTGCGAACGCGGTGGTTATTTCGATCAGCGATGTATAAGTTGCCACGATCAAATGCGAGCTCAGCGGGGAAATTGAGCGACGCTTCAATCGCTGGCCCGCCATTGCAAAAACGGGGAAAATATTATTTGCAACCAGAAAAAAATGAAATGATAAAAAACTGCATGGTCCAAAACTTCATAAACTATGCCCTCAACCTGTCATCTGAAATTATATTTTCCGGCTCGACTCAAAACTGCCTAAGATTGGGCAGTCGCTGGTAAGCGCGGATTCTTCTTAAGCTTTCATGTCCTAAAGAGGTACACAATGGGCAATTGTCCATTGGGCCGAGATAAACGCCTTGAGGACTATAAAAGCAACGCAGGTAATACCCCTTTCGGGGCACGAAAGCTTAGGAAGGTTGCTACCCAAGCAGAGGTTCTCCGCTTATATCTCCGTGGGACAACACCCGGCTTCACCAAAAACACCTTTATAGGGAATCTCACCTTGTAACCGTTTGACGTAGTGATCGGGGTCCTTTCGAAATACATCCAGACAATAGGGACATCGGCAAAAAAACACTTCCCATCCCGAAATTTCCATGCGCACGGTCCATTGCACCGGTTTTTCCGCCAAACAGGTTGGGCACACGACCAGGTCCTTGGTTTCCTGAAGGTACCTGGGAGGGTCCTGGTTAAACAGGTCGGTGCAACCCTGGCAACAAAAGAAATACTCTTTGCCTTCGTAATTGCTCTTTGCCCATCGATCCGCACCAATTCCCAACCTCACCAATGAACAACCACAGGCGGGACAAATGGAAGTTGCTATTGTTTTAGCTGAGCTTGAGATGTTAGTTGTCATTGCATTGGCCTTTTTCTGTTTCATTCATATCATCACAACAAGATGATTCCTTTTTTTTGGGAAATAATTCCACCACGAAATCGATCAGACCCTGCAATTTGCTTCTTGTGCATTCACAGGCTTCTTCGGCAGATCCTGTTTCCTCTTCTACCTTGTCCCAATCCACATATTTTTTCATAGCAACAGTGTCCCTCCATAAATTAAAGCCAATGAAGCAAAAATCCTGGCAAAAAGTTTACCCGATTGCTGGTTTTGTCCTAAATGTGAATGGCCTTGAGCATCGTATCCAATATAAGCTCCCAAGGCAATAATTCCAATCGTGGCCTGGATTCTCAATACAGAATCTGTGACCGAAAACAGCGCAATGGCCAAGACCGGCAGAGTAAGAGCCAGACCTTTGTAGAGCAATCTATGGAATGGAATAAAGTGCTCAATCAATTGCATGCTGAAAGCAAAGTACCAGACTAGGGCGATAGCCTGAAGCCACCAATCCGAAGCAAAAAGAAATATTGGAAGTATGCAGACTAACGTGCAGAAAACCGCATGGCTCAGACCCATTTTAAAACGCTCCCAATACCCGTACTCCAGTGCCTGCATTTCCTTGGTTTTGGTCAATCCGTTTTTCAGAAATTCTTTTAAGTCGGTAAAATAAACGGGGCCATAAATGCCTTCCCAGCCATGTTCTTTGAGGTCTTTTCGTTTTATCCCAGCCACAGACAATTGCGGCAGTATCAAACGAGTGTGATCAACCATGTCATTTACATTGTAAACCTTCAAATGGGCAAGGACAGTTTCTGTTGTAAAAATACCTTCGGCTGCAGCACACCAGACGTTGGTGCCTTGGGTATTGACCACCAGGAGAAAGCAATCTAGCTGTTCTTTTTCCAAATATTTCTTTAGATGCCTGACCGTATAATCGAAATTGCATGTGACGAGGACCGGCGAAGATTTATCAGGATTACCAACTGAAACAGTTTCGGGTTCGCATGGAAACCGGGCAAATCGAAAAAGTGTTTGGTAAATGTCTTTAATCCAACCAATCATTTTTTAATTTCCAGAAGAATGAACATACCCAACATAAACGGCTTACGGTTGACTATTTCCATGCCAGCCTGCCGCACCTCGTCATCAAAGTTTGAAATCGCATGGGTCGTGTTTTGGGTCATGATCCATGTAAGAAGCCGCATGGGTAACATGAAGGCATAGTAAAAGCATTTGGCTAAAAAGTTTTCGGGAATTATTTCGTCACCGACAAGAACTTTTCCTTCCTTTTTCAAAATTCTTTTGATTTGTTTCAATACATGAAGCCTTTCTGCGCTGGTCAGTTCGCTGAAAGCAAGAGTGCTCAATATGATATCGAATGATTCATCCTCCAGATGGTCATCCAGATGACTAAGGCTAATATTGAGGTATCTTGCCGAGGGCGAATTTCTCTTTGCCACTGCAAGCATGCCGCTGTTGGCATCCACACCCGTCACCTGTGCCCCTCGTTCAATACACATTTGTGCCAGGGTACCGGTACCGCAGCCAAGATCAAGAACCCGATTTCCAGGATGGGTATGTTCGGCGATTTGCTGTTTGATTTTAGTCAATGCTCCCAGAGTCAGCAAACTCATGCCTAGATCATATCGCTCAGGACGGGATTCAAGTATTTTCATGTAAACAAATGACATTAAAAAAACCTTCGAAAAAGTATTCCTGTTTTTTAAGTAAGGGTAGTCGCCTATCAGTTAAAAAATTTATGGAGCAGGTAACTAAAAGTCCAGGCTTTATTCATGAATGATATTTAACCTTTGATATTTTTTTTATGATCTAAATAAAATTCTTCCATCTCTTTGTTAGCCGATATCGTGGTTGCAAGGTTTGCCATGAAAGAATCTATTTCTTTGCAGTTGAGCGTGATCAAAATATGTTCGTCACTGATTTCCGTAAAAGTGCGCATTCCCGTACAGCCCAGCGACATGCCGGAGGTAGAATTATTGAGGGTTGAAGGAATCACCGCGCAAGCCGGTCTTCCCAATGCCATGGACTCCATGCTTCCCGACCATTTACAGCATCCCAAGACCTCGTTGTAAATCATTGCTTGTGAA
>DODH01000128.1:5911-6174 GCA_003545625.1 Nitrospina sp. | reverse complement strand
GAATTTGCCAAATTGCCACATTTCTTTGGCAAGGTGTTCGATTCGATGATCACCTATGAGGGCGAGCACGCCCTGGTCTGGCTGGTAGAAGCCCTCTCGGGCAAACGAAAATTGTCCGAAGTCTCCAACCTCATCTATAAAGATGAAGAAGGCAACATGCATGTCAATGACACCTATCAGGAAAATGTTACCGAATTGCCGCCGCCGGATTTTGACGGTATGCCGTGGGAAAAATATTTTTCGCCGGAAAAACTCGTGCCCTA
>DODH01000128.1:5257-5532 GCA_003545625.1 Nitrospina sp. | reverse complement strand
GGTTATATCGACCAGTTCCGCGCCAAGCATGCCGAGCAGATCGTTGATGAACTGGAATACCTGAAAAACAAACTCAACGCCAAACATTTCATGTTTACCGATGAGTCGTTTCCTCCGGCCTTGTTCATAAAACTGCCGCCAATGATGGTCGAGCGCGATCTCGATATTTACTGGACCACGCTCATCCGATTTGAATCGCAATTACTGGAGCCCAAGTTGTGGGACATGGCGCATAAATCTGGTTGCCGATCCTTGTATTACGGGCTGGAGTCGGC
>DODH01000128.1:3900-4867 GCA_003545625.1 Nitrospina sp. | reverse complement strand
AACCTGGAGCAGGCCAAGCGGGTGGGCATCTGGAGCCACGTGATGTGTTTTTACGGGTTCCCCAGCGAAACTCCGGAAGAGGCCGAAGACACGCGACAGTTCCTGATACAGAATCAGGACATGATTCCATCGGTGGAAATGTATTTTTTCGTGTTGTATAAAAGCGCTCCGGTGATGTTCCAGACCGAGGAGTACAAAATAAAGGTTAAGGAAAACCCCGAGCACGACCTGGCTCTGGATTTTTATTACACCCCGGATTCGGGCCAGACCACCGAAGAAGCGATGGCGCGATACGAAGACTTTTACCGTAACGATTTTGATCCCTGGGCATTGCGCATCAACGCCCGCGAGCATGTTCTATTATATATCACGCATTTCGGCACCAGCGATTTACCAGACCTCTACGTGAAAAACAATCGCGAAGCGCATGAAAGTAACCTCGCCCCCGAAGTAATATTGTGACGATCACGTAAAACCCTTTTCAGCCACAGATGGACACCGATAGACGCAGATGGGTTCAAACCTCCCCCTTGTCAGGGGGACGATAACTTTTCTACTAATTTGACGTGATATGATTTTCGCGGCTCGTGAACGATAGTGAGCGTTTGCCGCGCCTTCGCCGCTAGTTAGGCCTCTTAAAGCCGCGCATTTGTGGGACGGTGCCATCGAATTCGCCCTCGGTAGATTCAGGAACGGATTGGATTTCTTTTTTAGCTTCCGGTTCTTTTTTTTCCAGCAGGAATACGCAGAGTTCGGGGTCGACTTGATTTTCCGGGCACATTTTCAGGTGTTGCCGAAAAAACGGCATATTATAAACTGGATCGTTGTAAAGTTTATCCAGTCCGTAATGCTCAAACAGGCCTTCCAAGGGGCGCGGCCCTATCAGGTAGAGGAATCCGCCGGGCAGAAGGGCTCCCGACAAAGTTTTCAGCATATTTTCGCAGGCTTCGCGGTCTTGATGGTACAT
>DODH01000128.1:0-3495 GCA_003545625.1 Nitrospina sp. | reverse complement strand
GAAACCTTCTCCAGATTTTTCAACTGGTCGCGTGATGCGGCGTAGTTCCACAACAATTGCGCGTTTTTCTGTGCGAACTCCGGATCGCTGTACAGGACGGTGTATTCACGTTCTTGGGTGCAATCGATGCAACCGGCCAGTACCGTGTCAAAGGTGTGAATGAGAACCTTATTTATTTTTTCCAGCCGGTGAGGCATGGCCGGGACCATTTCCATGTAGTGGAACATCTGGTCGAGCACCATCGGTTGCAGGGAGGACTCATCAATATCGGCCGCGCCTTCGGGATAAAACGGAACCGTATATTGCGCCTTGACCGGATCGACTACCGGTGGTTCCCCGTTGAAAAACCATTTCCAGGTAAACGGGGACTTGGGCTGCATTTTGGTCGGATCCGTCTGGGGACGGAGTCTCCAGATGGGATCGAAAGGAATTTCCCTGCCAAGTTCCCCTTCCACCAGGCTGAACGTTTGCGTTCCCACCGTGACTTCCCGCTCGATGGGCGGTTTTTTCACCCCCCCGCAATTGATGAAGGGAAAGGTGATCGGGTCATCATAAACGGTAACTTTATAAAGGTAGCCGTCCTGCGCGGTGATGACTATTTTATGGCTATCACTGAAATAACGTGCTGGGGCATGTTTTTGCGGTGTCCAGGTGATCTCATGGGAGGTCATGGGGTCCATGAATATTTTTTTGATGTCTTTGCCTTCCGGTCCCTGTGGTTCAAAAAACGCCGAAAAAATATTGAATGCCTCTTTCGAGGGATAAGTGGGGAGACCACGATACCTCAGGGGCGGCAATTCCTCTTCCCGCGACTGGTCGTTATAGATGCCCCAGATGAATTCGAACACTGCCCCGCCGGTTCCGGGCAAGGTGGACTGGAACAGTTCAACGACCGGAATCAGGTCGAGCCGAGCCCAGTTGACCTGAAACATGAAACTGATGAAAATAGATTTATCAAAACTTCCTTCGTGCAGGGCGTAGAGTCCATCTTTAGTTAGTTGGATATTGTATTTGCCGTCTCCCTGATGAACCATGTGTTCATCATCATAAAAATATTTTACCTCGGAGAAGGGGACGCGCCAGGCTTCGGCGGCTTTTTCGCGCAGGGCATCGAGCGATATTTTTTCCCAACCGTCATGACTGCTGATGTCGATTTGCGTCTGGAAGGTTTTGGCGCGGGGCTTGATTCCGACCCATTGCCGGCTGTCGAGTTGTACCCTGGCCTGTGCCAGTTGTGTCTCACCGGTATTGTCATCGTGGGCCCATAGGGCCTCGTGCAGAGGATGGCCTTCCGGGTCGGTATAGAGAAAACGCCTGCCCTTATCGTTGTAAAAGACTATATGCCCGGTCGGATTGACGATGACACGGGTATTGCTCACGTTGGCAGAGCCATTTTCGAACCACAGGGTGCTCCCTTCATGCTCCTGGGATTCCAGATGGGGAATTTTCTTTTCCAGCTCTATGGCAAACTCAAGGTTCTCGGCGAAGGTTAGCGAACCTTCCCCGGTTAATGCGTTGATCAGCTTTTCTGTTTTTTTCATTTTTTCACGTAAACTCCTCTTTGCGGAGAACCTCCGCAGGCAAACTGCAATGTTTTTATTTTGCGGGCAAACGGTTTCTCGGCTCAACGAGCCATTGCTATCTGCCTCCACGGCTAGTGGGAGGCCAATTTATAATAACGCTGGCGAGTCCGCAATATAAAGTTGTATCCCACTGGCCAGACCGGGGGCTTCCGCCTTGTTGACAGGGGGCGGTCAAGCCTTTATAATTCATAACCTAACTCCGTGAAATATAAACTGTTTTCAGCTGTTTCCGGTTTTTCAGGGTCGAGGTAGACGGCACCTTGGGGCTCGGGAGATATTTTTGTTTTCAGGGTATTGCTAATAATTACAAACTCATTTTTGTGAAGGTGGTATCAGGTATGGATGAGGGTAGAAATTTCGAGAAACTCGGTTACGAGAATTTGCAGAAAAACAATATTGAAGATGCGAAATCCAACTTCCTCGAGGCGTTGAAGCATATGGAAAAGGCCGGGGACGATACGGGTCAGGCTTATGTGCTGGGGAACCTGGGCAATATTTTTTTCCAGAGCAAACAGTTTGATAAGGCGGAAGATTTTTATTCCCGTTCTTTGACCTTTATGGAAAAACTCAAGGATGCTAAAGGCATCGAAAGTTCCCTTGGCAACCTCGGTAGTGTTTATTTTTATCAAGGCAGTCTGGAAAAGGCGGAAGAGAGTTACCAAAAAGCCCTTGAGATCATGGTTGAGACCAACGACCCGCTTGGCCAGGGAATTTATAACGAATATCTGGGCAACACCAGTCTGAAAAAAGATGACTTGAAACAGGCCATTGATTTTTACCAGAAAGCCAAGGAGTTCATGGAACTGGCGAAGCAGGATGAACGAAAAATCCAGCAACTGGTAGATAGAGTCGAGTCCCTCAAAAAACATCCCACCTATTTGAAGAATAAAGAATCCGCCTTGCTGGCCGAAGTAGACTCCCTCACATCAACCGGACAAAAGACCAAGGTCATCGCCAAACTACAGGATCTGGAAGAACTTTATTTCCAGTGGAAACGGATGGACAAGGTGGTGGAAACCATTCAAAAAACCATAGCCGTGCTGGAAGACAAGAACGACAAGATATCAGCCGGAGTCTGTTACGCCAATCTGGCGGGGATTTATCTGCAAATGGCCAGCGATGGGCAGACGGAAAAAGTGGATGAGGCCGAGGCCAATTTCAAAAAAGCTTTGGAGGGGGTGGGTGATTCTGACAAGCGCAGAAACTCGTATCTCATGGGAAGTCTGGGGAATATTTATCTCAACAAAAACCAGCTCGATCTGGCTTGGGAATATTATGAGAAGTCCCTGAAGGCCATGCAGGAATTGGGTGACGGGATGGGGGAAGCCAGAGGTTATGGCAACCTGGGCAACGTCAGGAGTTTACAGAAAGACTGGGATGGTGCCAAAGAACAGTATTTCAAATCTCTGGAGCTGATGGAAAAACAGGAGAACCGGCCTGGAATCGCCCAGCAATGTGAATCGCTGGGAGATATTTTTATAAAAAAGGAAGAGTTTGATCAAGCGGAAGATTATTTGATGCGGGCCAGTGATTTGTATGAGGCCATGAAAGAGGTGGGGTCGGTTCAGGAGGTGCAGAACAAGTTGATGCTCATTTTTTCCCAGCCCAAATACCTGGAAAATAGAAAACAGCAAATTCGCGAAGCCCTCAAGAAGCCGGAGGCCGAGAAAGACAGCAAACTCAAGCTGGCTTTGTTGAGCGATTTGGGAAATGTTTTATTCATGGCTAATGAGTGGGATGAAGCCTGCGATTTGGCAAAGGAGACTATTGCCATACATGAAAAGTCAGGGGACAAGGCGGCATTGAGCGCTGCCTTGGGAAACCTGGGGAGTATTTTTATGCAAAAGCAGGATTATGCCGCATCAGAAGAAAACTATGCCCGCGCCATTGAGCTCAAGCAGGAGTTGAAGGA
>DODH01000184.1 GCA_003545625.1 Nitrospina sp. | reverse complement strand
TGAGCTCAAGCAGGAGTTGAAGGATCAAAAAGGTCTTCAGGATATGTATGGCAGTTATTTGAATGTCCTGATTTTGGTGGGAAAAATGGATAAGGCGGAAAAGCTGGTCAAAAAATCCTTGAAAGCTCACCAGGACAGCAATAACAAGCCGGGAATAATGTCTGAGCACCGCAACCTGGGAAATATTTTTCTGCAGAAAACCGATTGGTTTAACGCCGAGAAAAATTATTTGAAGGCCCTGGAAATCAATACCCAGTCCGGAAACAAGCCAGAGATGGCGGAAGATAACCGAAATATTTATCACCTTTACCTGCAAAAGGAAGACTGGTCACAAGCGGAAAAATTTGCGCTAAAATCCTTGGCAATTTCTGAGGAAATTAAAGACTACAGAAATGCTTGTGCGGATTGCCGTGTTCTCTCGAATATCTATGTGGAAAAAAAGGAACGCACCAAGCAGGAGGACTACTACAAAAAGGCTTTGGAAAACTCCCGAACTCTTGATGACCCGAAGGAGATTGTCATTGACCTGAGGTTTTTGGGTAAATTCAATATGGGTCGGGGGTACAAGGAGAAGGCCGGTGAATACTTTAGACAAGCTTTTGATCTCTCCAGTCGGTTGAACGACAAAAAAGAAATAGCAGAAGATTACCGTAACCTTGGCAATCTCGCTTTTAGCAATGGCGAGCGTAAAAATGCTGAAGATACCTATCTCAAAGCTTTGGCACTGACCCGTGAGATTGATGATTATCAAGGTGCCGGTCAGGACTTGACCTATCTGGGTAACTTGAAGTTTAAAGACCACTTGTTTGAGGAAGCGGAAAATTATTTCAACCAAGCCAGCAGTTGCTTTGAACAAACCAAGAGCTGGACTAGCCTGATCCAGTTTTATTTGACGGTAGCCCGGATGGAGATTATGGTTTCACGATATGACCCGGCGGATGTATTTATCGCTAAAGCCAGGAAAATTGCCAAAGATTTAGGCGATCCGGAGCAGATCATGAAGGCGCTTCAGGATATCGAAAAATTCAAAGATACGGTCGATAAGAAATAGTTATTGTCGTTGTCGCTCGAAAACCTTTTAAAATTTGAGGTTTTATAAATTTTAAAGGTCAATCTGGAATCACTGGGGTGCCCAGGTTCATGAATGCGAAATGAAAGGCTTTTTCAAGGCGTAACGATATAAAAATTAAAGGTCATTTGTCTTGACACAGACCTTTAAAAGGAGATAAATTACTGGATCCTTTGATCTTAATCTGGGAAAAGACTTTTGCCCTGTTAGCGGGGTTTATCAAATCTTTTAAGCTTTATATGGTGTGAAAAAGAATGAAGATTAATTATAGTGCTCAATTAATGGAAGAGTCTGCTTTTCGGCATCTTAACCATTTGGAAAGGTCCGGCTATCGTGCTGATTATGACGAATTCCATTCCCTCGCCGATCCTATTTATGAACTCCCTGAAGATGACCGGGAGGCCGCCTTTGAAAAGGTTAACCGTCTGTTTTTTCTTGAGAGATTAAAGCTGGGAGATCACGTGTTACGTGCTCTGGAAGCGGTAGGTCTTATTCCCAAACGCAGGCGTACTGTTAAAAAGTCGGCCCTGCTTCAACAAAACGAGGAACCTGAAAATCAGGAGTCTGTTCAGGAAGAGGCACAGGTTGAAGCCAATGGAGAAGAGGAACAGGCGGATGCGGAAGAGAGCCAAACCGCAGTTGCTGAAACAGATGGTGAGGAAGAATTTGAAGATGACGACGAAAAAACTAACGAAATCTCTTATGATCTGGCCCGCGAATTTGAGGAACGCATCAAAGAAGTGACGGTGAAACGGGCGATCAATAAAGTGGATGAAGGTTCCAATGTTCTCAATCGTGTTTCCGGGAACCCCCTCATTGAAATGAGAGTTCTGGCGAGCCGGTTTAGCAATCCCGAAGAAGCTCAGGAGCTCGATGCCTTCCTGATCTGTGAATTTATGCATGCCAAAGATATGGTCGACCCTGAGTTTGACTATGAAGACGCTTTTATCCCTGGCAATCCATCAGTGAAGAACCTCATAACAGCGAGGTTCAGGCTTTTGTGGAATATGTATGTGGACTCCCGGTTGGGGCGAATGGGTGTTGTTGCTACTATACCTAAGGAAGGCAGGTACCGTGAATTCGATAACTTTTACCGTAAAATCCCGGAAAAGCAGAGAAAGGGAATTTTTGAAGGGCTGTGGAAAACTGAGAAGCTGACGCACGAAGAGCTTCTGTCCATGGCCACCGATCTCGATACCCTGATGAGCAAATATGTCGATCCGGGAGAGATGACGGATGAAGACAAAGATTATATCCATCTGCAAGGGTCCCCTTGTCCGCTTTGTAAATTCCCGACTTATAACTGGGTGGACGACCCGGAAAGTATTTGTGATGAAATGGTGATTGAAGCCATTCAAATCGATTTTCCGGACTGGGAAAGCAGAGACGGGGCTTGTGACCGTTGCGTTGAAGTTTATGAATTAAGGGCTGGTGTTGGTTGACCAGCCTTTTTTTGTGTCTTGGTTTGCAAAATAAAAAAGGATTAATTGAGTTTGTTTGAATAAATATAAGTTATGGGGTTGATTTTTTTCAACGTCTAACCAATGTTAACAAGGAGGTACGATAATGCCTGAAGTCTATAACTGGCA
>DODH01000164.1 GCA_003545625.1 Nitrospina sp. | reverse complement strand
TTATCTTTTTATCTTGAAATTTATGATATGATATTATGGATGTCAAGATAAACTTATCTATTAAAGAGGCGCTATGATTTCCCAGACTTCAGAATATGCTTTACGGGCCGTGGTTTGTCTGGCCCAAAATCCGGATAAGCCGCATACCACGGTGGAAATTGCCAAGTGGACCAAGGTTCCCGAACATTATCTGTCCAAGGTTATGCTGGCCCTGGCAAAGCATGAGGTGGTTTTTTCCAAAAAAGGTTTGCATGGGGGGTATATGCTGGCGCATGAGCCGGAAAACCTTCCTTTACTGAATGTCATCAACGCGGTGGACCCCATCAAACATATAAAGAGTTGTCCTTTGAAGTTAAAATCCCATGGCACAAACCTTTGCCGGTTGCACAAACGGGTCAACGATTCGATTGATATGATAGAGGAAATGTTTAAAACTTCGACCATTGCCATGATTTTAAACGAGCCGACCCAAAGCATTCCACTTTGCGAATCCAGCACAAGATAAACGTTGCCTTGGATTCTAAATACCAGGTTTCTGAAAAACTTATTTTCCCGGTAACTTGCTAGTTAAGATTTTCGTGTTTTTCTATTATAATCCCCATGGGCGGATATTTAACGAAAGGTTTGCTGTCGCAGGGCATGCAGATCGAATACTGATGTTTCAATTTATTTGGGGGAGAATAAAATGTCTGAGGATTCAAACAAAGATGCAATGGATCAGGAAGAAGCCAATCAGGAAAATATTTTTCAGGTTTCTGCCATCATTGCATTGCTGGAGCAGAAAGGTTTATTGACGCGCCAGGAGGTTTTGGATGAGGTGCAGGGGCTAAAAAGCAGGAAATCCAGATAAGGGAGGTTCCAATAGTACCCCCATGGCCGAAGGTGCTTTTTTTGAATCCCTTAAAAAAATATTCAAGTGAGAAGTTTATCTATTTTTTCCAGGAATTTCGGAATGTTGATGGGTTTGACAATATAGTCAGTAAAACCAGCGCTTAAGCAGGATTTAATATCCTTTTCCATTGCATTTGCGCTGACTGCCAATATGGGGAGTTTGCGGGTTTTTTCAATACGTCTCAGGGTTTTCATGGCTGCAACGCCATCCATGCCGGGCAAATTAATATCCACCAATATCAGATCGACATCGCGGGTTTTAGCCAAATCAATCCCCATTTCTGCCTGTGGCGCAGAGATCAAATCGAAATTTTTATTGATAGTTAAAGCTTGTTCTATAAGCTGTAAATTAATTGGGTTGTCTTCTATATAAAGAATAGTGTATTTTATTCCACTTTTCTTGATAGGAACCTCTGGTATGCTCGGTTCGATTACTGGTAATTTTTTTTCGGTTGGTTTTTCCAATACGTCCAGCTCTACATAAAAGGTGGGCCCCTTTCCCACAACGCTTTTCAAACCGATAGTTCCATATTGAAAAAAATGGGGTGAGCGACGGGATTTGAACCCGCGACCGCTGGAGCCACAATCCAGAGCTCTACCGACTGAGCTACGCCCACCATCAATTTTTACCTTCCCCTAAATAAGCAGAGGCAAAGTGTAATCTATCGCCAAACCTTTGTAAAGGATATGGGTGCCGTCCGGTGCGATTATTTGATGACTCGAAGGTGGCTGCGGTCGCGTTTGCCCTCGGTTTTGGGTTCCTTGGCAGGTTTGCCGCTTGATTTCACCGACTTCAGCGGGGGTTTTCCGGTTTCCATCACCTGCTCAGCCAAGTTCATATCTTCTGGAATGCTTTCTTCCCATACCTGGCCGTTCTTCATATTGGGATCGTAAATGGCCCATACCGCGTCAAAGGGCAGGGTGCATTTATAGGGTCTGCCATCAAAGGCCAGTGTGGCAAAAATCCCTTCTTCTGTTATTTCAATAGGACGCCTGAAATTAAGGTTGAATATCAGGCTCAGGGATGAGTTGTTTTTTTGGCTCTCTGGAACATCGACGGCCGGGTCTCTCGAATCCAGGCAAACCATGGCATCGCCTTCTTCCAAAAGATATAAAAGAAAATCATATTTCTTTTTGTTCAAGGACTCCAATGGGGATCTCGACAGCAAATTTTTTAAATGCTCTAGTTAAATTAACATAAATGCGTGAGGGGTTAAAGGGGCTAGGGTGGTTGCCGGTCAAAGGGGGAAATGCTACCATGCGTTTCGTTTTCACAAAAGATATTGAATTAAAACAGTTTTTCAGGGGGCCGATATGGCAGTTAAGGGATTGAGATGGCTGGCCGGTGTGGGGCTGTTCCTCAGCATTTTGGGTGGGGTCTGTAGTGCGGAAGGTTCTAAAACCGTTGAGGTGTGGAAGAATCTTTTTACAGTTATTAATGGAGATGGGATAGATTCCAACACCACCTTTCTCATTACCCGTGAGGGAGTTGTTGTTGTAGATACCCGGGTCACTCCGATGGAGGCAGACAAGGTGCTGAAAGAAATCCGTAAACAAACGGATCTTCCCATCCTTTATACGATCAACACGCATTATCACGGGGACCACACTTTTGGCAACCAGGTATTTAAAGATAGCAAAGCCATCATTGCCCATGAAAATGTTCGTAAGACCTTGTTCGGTCCTTCCGGCAAGGCGCATCTGGATTTTTTCAAGACCATGAATATTCCCGGAATGGATGAAACGGTCATCACTCTGCCTAATATTGTTTTTAAGGAAAAAATGGCAATCTTTGTCGGCGGGTATCACTTAAGGCTGATTCACGCGCGCGGGCATACGGATGGGGATTTGTTCATCTATATTGAGGAGTTGAAAACTCTCATTACCGGCGACCTGGTTTTCAACGGAAAAATTCCTTATATGGGCGACGCTTATGTGGAGGAGTGGATTTCTGCCTTGAACAAACTGAGTAATTTGGATGCAGAAATATATATTCCGGGCCATGGCGCGCCGGGTGGCAAGCCGGTGCTCCTGGCGATGAAAGATTATTTGTTTAATCTTAAAGGAATGGTTCTTAAGCAGTTGGAAAAAGGCAAGTCCCTCAAGGAAACCCAGGATGTGGTAAGGCCGGCGTTGAAGGAAAAATTTAAAACCTGGAAAAACCTGAAATGGCTGGACGCAAATATTAAGCGTACGTATTTGGAGTATAGTTTAAAACAAGGCAACTAGACCCCGCTAGGCGTGGGGCCAACTGGCAATGGCTCGTTGAGCCGAAACAGCTCTTTGCTCGCCAGATAAAGTTATTGCCCATTTGGGGTCGGCGACTCGCCGGGCGCGATATTTTTAAGGTGTATGCTGAATCCCAGCATGAAGAGGGTTGCCCCGAACATTTCAGATCCTTCCTCAATACCGATTAGCAGGCGGCCGTAGTCCAATCCCATCGGGTCCACAATGCTTTTGGCCAGTCCTTCAAGCAGAAGAACCGAAACCCAGAAAGTTAAGGCCACAAACATTGTGATTAGGATTCCCCATGAATAACGGAATTTTTTTAAAAAGAAGCGGCTGAGAAAAATGATCACAACTAAAATGATCGGGGCATAGAACCACAACCATTCGTGAATGAAGTGAAAGACCGTTGCCTCGGGGATCAGCCTCCGGGTCCATACAATAAAATTTTCGTGGATGCCAATGCAATCATCCAGACCGATATAAAAATAAACACCGGCGACTAGATACCAGGGCAGTTTTTCTTTCCACTCGGCTTCCTTGCCGCAATCAGCCCAGGCCGTTATCATCACGACGAGGCCCAGGATATAGAGCTGGATGGCGGCAAAATGGGTGCCGTAACCCTGTTCGGCGTTTAAATTCCAGTGAAAGTTCTCAGGATAGGCGAACCACATCACTTGCAGTGCGCATTGCACAGCGATCAAAAAAGCAAAAAAATAAAATCGATGAGGAGTACAGGTGAGCAGTTTGCTCAAGGTTCCAAGATAGCGTTCGCGAAACGGGACATTCAGCATTCCTCGTATGGAAAACAGTATTAGAAGCAGGGCCAATGGATTGTTCAGTCTTCTTCCCGGAAGAGGGAAAGGAAATGAAACGCCAAACTGGCTACTCAAAAAAATCACCAGAAGGACAGCGAGGTCCACCCCGATAATAAATTGTACCAACGTATCCAGTTTATGTTTTGTCGATTCAGTGAGTGGCAAGAAAGTGTCCCGGTTAAAAGAGTCAGGGTTTTCCTATGAGTTGGTAAGGTTTGAAAGCCGCGTCCATCTCAAGAATAATTTTCTGTTCAGGAAAATTTTCCAATAAGGCCTGGCTTTGTGATTTCTTTATAAGCAATACTGCATTATGCCGTTCTGAGAGTTCCTGAAACGCGGATCCGCTGAATACTTCTTTTACCGGCAAGTCCAGATAGTAGCGAAGGTCTTCACGGGCTTTGCCGTAATTTAATAGAGGCCGGTTTCCGGCAATCTGTTTTATCTTTTCCGCGAAAGGCCGAAACGAAGTATGCTCATTAACGATTCTGGCCGCCGGACCGTGGATCCCCAGAAACAGGAGAAAAGCCCACCCCGCTATCAGCCCGGTCATTTTTATTCCTGAAAATTTATGCAGGGCTTCCCGAATGTATTGCGAAAAAATTAACATACCCCATGCTCCCATGGCAAGAAGAAGGCCCGAGGGCCGGTGCCTATCATAAAGCAGTTGGGCCATCCAACGATCCCGGGAATTTAGAAAAGCTGAAAAGGAATCGAAATTCAGTTGGGGAAGCAGGGCGGCAAGAATCAGAACCAGCGCTAAAACCATCATCGTGCCCATTATGATCCAGGCGGGAAAAGACATGCCCCGGTTGATGTCGGAATTAGCGGAACCAAAGCGCGCAAAAAATACGGCCAGAATGATTGCCCCCATGGGATAGAGAGGAAGAAGATAGTCGCCCCTTTTTCCCGGATAAAGCGAAAGAAAGATAAAAAGAGTGGCCAGCGCGATGGCGCAGAATTTCCAAGGGATATCCCGATGTTTCATTCCATGCCAGATTGCGAACGGCAGGAACAGGCTCCAGGGAGCCATGCCGCCAAGAATTTGCGGGATATAATAAAAAACCGGTTTGCGATGAATTTGTATAGTCTCGCTTCCCGATATCCTGCCCAGGGTCTCCTGATAGATCATGGTAGAAAATTCTTTTCCACCATCAATCAGCCCAAATGCCAGCCAGAGTCCTGCCATCCCGAGCGGTAGCCAGAAGAGATATGACCATGGAACAGGACCGGTTTTAGAAATCCGGCTGAAAATAAATATCGCCAGAAGGGGAAACAGCCATCCTAAAGGTCCTTTGGTCAACACGGCCAGGCCCACTGCTATGCCAGCCAACCATTTAAGCCACCTGTCTTGTTTTCCGTTGCGTGTCAATTCCCATAAAGCGACAAAAGCAAGAGTGATGAAAAAAGTGAAGAGCATATCGATGCGGGCATGGCTCCCCAGGTAAGCGAATCTCCAGCAGGTCGTGATGATTAACCCTGCAAGACAGCCGATAACCGGGGAAAACTGGCGCATGCCGAGCAAGGTGGTGAGGAACACGGTTCCCACACCGGCTAAAACCGAAGGAATTCTCAGGGAGATTTCGTCCACCCCGCCCAGAAGTTTTGATGATAAAAGTCCGGACCAGTAAAACAGGGGAGGTTTGGTGCGCAATTGTTCCGGGGTGATTTGGGGAAGCCAGAGGTTGCCGCCGCGCATCATGTTGACAACAGGCACTCCTTCACGCGCTTCTCTCTTAGACAGGTCGGAATGAAAAATAGACCAGGAAAAAAGAAACGCCGCCAGCAGAACGGGGCCCATCAAAAGGTATGGGCTCAATGTGCCATCATTAAAATTACGGGAAAGCATAGGGGGCGGTTAGCATCGAAGGAAAACCGGAAGGTTAATGTTCGATCATTCTTCCAGCAGGCCTTTCTTTTTCCAATAATCCCGAAGCGATGTATTTGCATCCAGACAGGTATCCAGATAAGTGTGATTCGTGGGAATCAT
>DODH01000190.1 GCA_003545625.1 Nitrospina sp. | reverse complement strand
TTCAAAACTCTCCTCAATTAAAAAAGGTTAAAACAAAAAACCGACTGAACTCATCTTTAATCTATCAGACTTCCACCAACTGCAAGTCCTGCGTCTTGGCCCATTCTTCACCCATCTTAACGGACTCAATGATCGTATTCATATTGGCCTCAAGAAGCTGTTCTTTCTTGGCATATTTTTTCTTGATCGCTTCGTCAAGGGTTGCTGTACCTCCGGAAGCCACATATTTTTTACCAAAGCGGTCCTGAAGAGCACCCTCCATAGACTTAAGGCTTACAATGTTGGTGACCCCCATACAACCCCCGATCATCGCCATGTTAGTGGAAAGCTCGGTTTTGCCGATTTCCAGAGCCAACTTGGTCGCGTCATGATTGAACACATTGACATTGAGGTCTTCCAACGTTTTATGATCCTCATCGCTAAGGAGATCCGCTGGGGTATTAATAATGACCAGACCATTTTCCTTGATGCCAGAATAAAAGGGCGCCGTATAACTTTTCTGCATGGTAATAACCTGAGCGTGAAACACCATGATGACATCTGGGAATACCAGTTCACCACGGTCATAAATGCGCTCAGATCCTATTCTGCAATAGCTTTCGGCGGGTGCCATGCGTTTTTCAGCACCAAAAAAGGGATTCGAAATGGAAAACTTACCATCTCGATTGGCGGCCATGGCCAAAAGATGCGCGGCTGTAACTGCCCCCTGCCCTCCCAGACCTGAAATTCGGATATTCATCCTGCTCATAATTTTTACACTCCTATTTCTTAAGCGTTAACCGACTTTTTAGCTTCTTTAGCCGCTTTTTTTCTAGTCTTGGTTTCTTCTTTAATGGAATCCAAAAGTTTCTGCGCTTCCTCGGTAATGTACTCCTTCTGGACGAACCGACCGCCAATAGTTTCGGAATCTTTCATTTCATCCAAACCTTCCATGCTCTGCTTACCAATTTCAAGAATACAAGGAGTATAAAGCTGAACAAACGTGGGGCCTATTTCCCGCGCCACATAAATTGCATTTTTAATCACCTGTTCCACCCGATTGGGCTTGCTGACTGTCAACACAGCCACATAGGCACATCCCGCTTCCCGGGCAATTTCCGCCAGACGAACTTTCTCAAAGTTCTTGCCTTTCGGAGCCATCTTGGCAACAAAACCTTTCTGCATCAGGCCGCTTTCCTGGCCACCCGTGTTGGCATAGAGTTCATTGTCAAAACAAATGGTGGTGAACTTTTCCAGACGGAACCAGGACTGCATGGTCATGTCCAACCCGATATCAACGGTTGCCCCGTCTCCGGCCAGAACCACGACATCCTTTTCAACATCCGGAAAACGGCTAGCCAAAGTCCGTTTCAAACCGGAGGCAATGGCATTCTGATTGCCAAATAAAGAATGGATGTTATGCACCGCAACATGCGGGAATACCAGGCTTGTACAACCGGTAGAACCGACAAATACCGTATCTTCCGGAGCCGGCAAACTGGCCAGAATATAACGGAAAGCGATGGACTCGGGACAACCCGCACACAAAGAATGTTGCTCAATCAATTCTTTTGAGGAACCAATGTCCTTCCAACCGCGATCCTGCTTACCAAAAGTGGCCGTTGCAACCAGTTCCTGATACTCCGGCGGCATGATATCTGCCAGATCTTCACATATTTGGATTTTTTCCTTGCTCATAAATTCCCCTTAAATTAATTTCCCGATTTGGGAAAGGCAACTTTATAAAATTAGCTCGGGCAAACTACCGTTACATCCTGAGTTTTTCGGTTTCCATGCCCAAATGAATTTTGACCTGTTCCACAATAACCTCGCAGGGCAAGGTCATGCCACCGCAAACATGCGGCCCCTCATAAACCCTTTCGTTATCCGGGACGATGGCCTTGATTTCACGAGCCAACCAACCGGTCACATTAAATTCTGGAACAAAAATATGTTTCGCATTTTTGGTAACCCGCCTGATCTCTTCAGTGGGGAACGGGCGAATGGTTTTGATTTTAACCAGTCCCACCTTAACACCATCTTCTTCAAGAAGGCGGATGGCTTCCCGGCTCTGCGATACTGCAGTTCCAGAGGCCACAATCAGAATCTCCCGGTCGGTGTTAATTTCGTCAATCAAACCATCCAGAAGAGGAATGGTGTGCTTGCGGGAACGCTCAACCGCTGACCTGATTTCCTGTTGCCATGAAGCATGGGTGGCATAACTGATGTAATTGGATTTCATGACAAACGGATCGCGCATCATGCGGAACGGAGAGGTTTCCATATCCATAACCGGTTGCGGATTTCTGTACGGATCATAAGGAGTCAGTGTCAGGTCCAACGGAGGAAGCTCTACCGTATCCTTGGTGTGGGTCACGAAAAAACCGTCACAGCATACCGCAATCGGGACATGCACATCCGGTTGTTCAGCAACGATAAAACCTTTCAATATAAAATCAAAAAGGTCTTGCGCCGTTTCAGCATGCCAGACCAGCATTCCCGTCTCAAGCAGGTAATACATTTCCAACGTATCGGGCTGAATGCTCAGCGGAGAGTTGATTCCCCGGCAAGTCACACAAACCTGAATCGGCAATCGCGCCCCGGCCCACATGGGAAAATTTTCCATGGCCCGCAGAGTACCCGGACCCGCAGTGGTAGTAAAAACCCGGTGTCCACCAAAGGCAGCACCTGCACATTGCCCCATAACTGCAAACTCACTCTCACCACGAAAGTATTCGTCCAGATAGCCTTCCGCATAAATTTCGCCGATCAAAGCCGCCGCTTCACTCTGAGGAGTGATGGGATAAGCCACGGAAGTTCCCACACTGGCTCGTTTGATGGCTTCGCGAATGACTTCACTACCGGTCAGGAAACTGGCTGTTTGCTCAGCCTTATAAAAGATGTCATTAACATCCGTATAAGTCTGATTCATTCTGTTTTTCTGACCGAGTTTTTCATGGGTCGAAGCTATGATCCTTTTATTCTTAAGCTCCACTGTTTTATTCATAAAATTTGCTCCCGTATTAAAGAGTGCTTTAAAGTGATTAAAAAATTACTTTCTACAGGTTTTCAACCTGGTATATATTAAGCCGGTTGTTCGATGATGCCGGTCCGGCCCATTTTAAATTGCTGAAACGGAGTGCACTGAGATTCCACACCCTCCGATTTTAATTTTTTAATAGCTTCCCTAAGTTTGGTAATCATTGCAATATCCGCATCACGAAAAGAGAGACACGCGTCTTCATGCCCGGCCATGGCACACATTGCTATTGTATAACAACTCGTCCCCCCGCGGATAATCTTTAAAGATAAATTAGCCATATGGCAATGAACCCCAATAAAAATACAGACATCGATCTTGTTATGCCAGATGGTCAAATTCGGATGATTGGGGTTGATCTCATACGCCGCTTCAATCTTGGGATATTTGGGCCGATAGTC
>DODH01000104.1:5882-6240 GCA_003545625.1 Nitrospina sp. | reverse complement strand
ATTCAGGGTTCTACCTAATCTTGTCTTGGGTAACATTCCCCGAATCGCCTTTTTCAGCAGGTCAGAGGGCCGCTTTTCGAGAACCTCCTTTGCCGTGATGGATTTGATTCCTCCCGGCCAACCGGTATGGTGGTAATAAATTTTGTCGTCCCATTTTTTACCGGTCAGTTTAACCTTTGCGGCGTTGATGATAATGACATTATCCCCGGTATCGACATGGGGGGTATAAATGGGTTTGGTTTTGCCGCGGATGATCGAGGCGGCTGTGCTGGCCACGCGCCCGAGGGGCTTATCGGTGGCATCAATTATCACCCATTTTTTAACAACATCGCTCTGTTTTGCAAAAAAGGTCTTCATT
>DODH01000104.1:4866-5489 GCA_003545625.1 Nitrospina sp. | reverse complement strand
TCCAGCCCTGTCAACCTGAAATCATAATTATATGAACGGCTCAACCGGAATGTTTCTTTACTTTATATTTAGGAGAAAGTAGGCTAGATTCATCTGCTCTTAAATTTCCGGGATAAACAAGCTAACTATATGGAAAATATGGCAAAATCACAAGATGAGGCACCCGCGCCCTCCCAAACCGGGACGGACGTAAGGGGAGAAGCCTTGGACCGGTCCATTGAACGCTCGCGGGATTTTTTGCTCTCTCGTCAAGATGAAGAAGGCTATTGGGTGGACGAATTGGAGGGCAATGTCACCATTTCGGCGGAATTGATTTTCTTCATGCATTTCACCGACCGGCTGGACCCGGTCAAACAGGACCGGATCGTAAAATATTTACTGCACCGTCAAAGGGAAGATGGCAGTTGGCCTCTTTTTTACGGTGGCCTGTGCGACATCAACTCGACGGTTGAGGCTTATATGGCCCTGAAAATGGCAGGCCTGCCTGCAGACCAGAAAGAGATGGTGCGGGCGCGCCAAGCGATTTTTGCCAATGGGGGAATAAAAAAAACCCGCGTTTTTACAAAAATGTTCCTGGCTATGTTCGGTCAGGTTTCCTGGGACGATTGCCCAGCGGTGCCTGC
>DODH01000104.1:0-4476 GCA_003545625.1 Nitrospina sp. | reverse complement strand
GCACAGTGGTTCCCCTTTCTGTTGTGCGTTCCCTCGAACCAGTGCACGAACTTCCCGAAGGACGGGATGTCCATGAATTGTTCACCGAAAAGGATGTGGATCTGGACTTCAAACCCGATGGCCTGCCTTTCACCAGCTGGAGGAACACGTTTATATATCTCGACCGTTTTATCAAGACAATTGGCAAGTTCCCCTGGAAACCTCTGCGCAAAAAAGCGTTTCGCAAAGTAGAACAATGGACTCTGGAGCACCAGGAAGGCGAGGGCGATTGGGGCGGCATTCAACCGGCAATGTTAAATTCCCTTTTGGCCTTGCGCCTTTTAGGTTATGCCAACGATCATCCTGCGTGTGTGAAAGGAATGGAAGCGGTGGACCGTTTCCTGTTGGAAAAAGACGGGCGGCTCTGGATGCAGGCCTGCGTCTCGCCATTGTGGGACACGGCGATTGCCGCCAATGCCTTGTTGGATTCGGGATTGCCTTCGGACCATCCGGCTCTTGTAAAAGCTGGGGAGTGGATCATCAACAAGCAGGTGATCAAACGCGGAGATTGGCAGGTGAAGAATCCGGGAGCGGAACCGGGAGGCTGGGCGTTTGAGTTTTATAATGAGTTGTACCCGGATACCGATGATACGGCAGAAATACTGCTTTTCCTCAACCGCATCGATATCGCCGACAACCGCTGGAAATTGAGCGAATGCCAGCGGGCGATGAACTGGTTATTAAGCATGCAAAGCAAGAGCGGGGGCTGGGGAGCTTTTGATGTGGATAACGACAAGGAGGTTCTCAACGAGATTCCTTTCGCCGACCATAAAGCGTTGTTGGACCCGCCAACGGTGGATGTGACCGGTCGTATTCTGTGGATGTTGTCGAAATGGGGATTTAAAAAACAGCATCCCCAGGTTCAACGGGCCATCCAGTTTATCAAGGAACGCCAGGAGATTGATGGGTGCTGGTTTGGTCGATGGGGAGCGAATTATATTTATGGGACGTTTCTGGTTTTGAATGGTTTGTGTGCCATTGGGGAGGATATGAATGCGCCGTTTAGCCGCAAAGCCGTCCGCTGGCTGGAAGGGCATCAAAATGAAGACGGGGGTTGGGGTGAAACCTGCCAAAGCTATCAGGAGCCCAGTTTACGCGGTCGTGGGAAAAGCACCGCCTCACAAACCGCTTGGGCTTTGCTGGGGCTCATCGCCGCCGACGAGGCGGAAAATACCGCTGTCGAGCGCGGCGTACGCTATTTAATCGAAACGCAAAAAGATTCAGGAGATGTTTCAGGAAGCTGGTGGGAAGATGAGTTTACCGCAACCGGTTTTCCCATCCATTTTTTCATCAAATACCATATGTACCAGCACTTCTTTCCGCTTATGGCCCTGTCCCGCTACCGGCGAGCCGCCGGTGGCAGTGAGCAATAACTCTATCTGGCTAGCAAAAATTGATCGCGGCTCAAAGAGTCTATGCCCAGTTGCTTCCCCTTAAAGGGAAAAGCCATTGCTAGTCGGGTCCAGCGTCACGCTGGTTAGTGTTGGCGAAGCATTTCTACCGCGAACCTGGTCCGGGTCAAGTGTTCCGTGGCGGATGCGATCACTTCGCCGCTCATGACATCGGTCATGGTGAGGTGGACATCGATATTTGTCCCAAGATCGGTGATACGGCCTGTGATGATGGCCTGGGAGTTGAGTGCCTTGCCCATTAACCGGATTTGTTCTTTGTTGTACAAATAAGAGGGTTTCAGGTTTAACTGCTCCAGTACCGCGTTGACTTCTCCCTTTTGTGCTACCCGAAAAGTCTTATCCTGAAAGAAATATTTTTTAGTGATTGCTTCCACGATTCTGGATGCGAAATATTCTCCAAGAATAGGGGCCATGTTTTCTTCATCGACCAGGTCCATAACTGTGACTTTGTTGATCTCATATTCCTCAACGTCTTCGGTCAAGGCCTTTACCAGCTCTGTAGATTTTCCCTGGTAATAATTGGAGTCTGTCTGGGTACGGAACAATTTGCTCCAGAATTGTGAAGGACCCAGCTTCACTTCACAGCCGGAAATAAAGAAGGCGATGATGAGCAAATAAAGGAATTTTCGTGTGTTCATAGTTTATAAACCTTTGATATTTAGTCGTATTATCGTCATAAATGCGATTTCACTTAAGTATTGTGCAAGTCAGATGCCATAGACGGTCATTTCTGCTCGGTTTTTGAGGAGGTCGAAAAGTACTTTAAATAAAAGAGGATAGGTGTTGGTTGAGCAAGCCGGCTGGAACTTTAGCTGAGTCAATATAGTGAAAAAGATGCAGGATTTTGTCGCTTTCTCGGAGTTTTTGACGCTTAGTCGGCAGAGGGTCGGTGAGCGCGGTATTTTTCGGCAGGCAGGGAAAATTTGGTGTATAAACGTAACTTCATTTAAAAATCCGTAAAGTTCGAGGTGAAAGTTTTGAAGGGAATGCAATGTGCGGGGTGGTTGGTTTTTTTGTCGGCTGGGTTCCTGGTTTCAGGTTGTAATGGCGGTGATGGGGAGGATGTTGTTGACAAATCTTCTTTCCAGATGCCAATAAAAGAAAATACATGGGTGCGCAAGGAAAAGGTGCGTAAAACCAAGAATGATTTCTTTTCTTCCGCCGGTAAAAAAAACGTTGAAGTTCCCGTTGACTCTACCCTGGCGACCAAACTGAAAACACCCGTGTCCCTATCCATCAGCACAGAAAAAGAATGTTTGCAGTTGACCAATGCGTTCGATAAGAAGCGAACCGAAGTGCAGAAGCGTGGAGGGCTCTGGCATGCCTATGAGCGGGTGCCGGAAGCCAAACTTTATTCGGAGTATGGCATGCAACTCGACAGCCAGACCAACCGGCTGGTGTTTTCCCTCAAATATCTTTGCAAGAATGCCCAGGGATTCCGCTTAACCGGGTGGGGTGCGGAGACGGTGCGAAAGTTTAAAAGCATGGGTAAAGAAAGTTTCAGAAAACATTTTCGGGATTTAGGCGAGGCGCCGGCCGATGTGGATAATTGGATACGTTTCGCCGAATTTTCTATTCAAAGCAAGGACCGCAAAATCCCCTATGCCAAAATCGGCGAGTCCCTTGCCAAGGCCCAACCGCTTATGGATCTTTATGCGGACCTTTCGCAAAGAAAAATAGATGATAACACCAGCTTGCAAACTTTCCTCACAGAAGGGTCCAGCCTCTTAAGTGTTATCAACGAGAATTTCACCACCGATCCCCGCATGGTACTCGCCCTGCAAGATGAAGAGATACATCCCTTCGAAGGCCTCAAAGGCGAAATGTAGGCTGGGTAGGCCCGGCGGCAACTATCGATAGCCGTCAACCAAGCGGTAGTGGTTGGGCTTATTACTAGAGGGCACGAAAAAGACGATCATCCCTCAGCGCGGTAAAAATTGTTGGAGGCTGAACAATTTTCAACTCATCATTTTTCCAAAATGCGTGAAAAGGCATCACCGAGAAAACTGCAAAAGCGAGTTTAACCACAGATATACCCGCTTCTACCCCATGCGGGGCATGAAAGTTAATGAAGAGGATATAACTGGGGCATGAGGACAAAGGTTAAATATCACAAACACTGATGGACATAGATTTTTGTGAGGGGTATGAAGACAGCGAAAGAAATATCGTAAGCCGAGACAACTCTTTGCTTGCTCTGAAAGCGGTTGCTAGTCAGGCTGTCGGGACTCCCCGACTAGTTGAGTTGGGAGATGGAGGGGTGTTTTGACACAGGGGTTCGTTTACGGGTTTTTGGTATGGCGGGTTTTTTCTTGTTCTTGAATTTTTTAGCGAACGAGTGTTTGATCACATCGTCCATAGTGGTGGCGGGAAAAAACTTTATATTCTTTCTGACATTTTCAGGAATTTCGGGGATATCTTTTTCGTTTTCCACAGGGATAATAAGATTTTTGATGCCGAACCTGTGAGCCGCAAGAACTTTTTCCTTGAGTCCGCCAATGGGCAGGACTTTTCCGGTCAGGGTCAGTTCCCCGGTCATGGCGAGATCCGGTCGCAGTGGCGTTTTGGTCAACGCGGAAACCAGCGCTACCGCCATGGTAATTCCGGCTGAGGGCCCGTCTTTGGGAACGGCGCCTTCAGGAATGTGAATGTGGAAATCGTTTTTCTGGTAGAAATTTTTGGGTAGCCCCAACTCCCCGGCGCGTGAGCGCACATAGGTCATGGCCGCCTGCGCCGATTCTTTCATCACATCTCCGAGTTGCCCGGTGGGTACGAGCTTGCCATTCCCCGGAACTACCGAAACTTCTACGGAAAGGGTTTCGCCGCCAAACTCCGTCCAGGCGAGGCCGGTTGCAGACCCTATTTCCAGCGGGCCTTCGTTTTCGGCTCTCTTGAATTTGGGAATGCCCAGATATTTTTCCAAAACCGACGGGATGATTTTGACTTTGGTTTTCTTACCTTTTTCAACAACGGTTTTAACGACTTTTCTGCAAAGTGTGGCGATTTCCCTTTCCAGGTTCCGTAC
>DODH01000286.1:7238-8022 GCA_003545625.1 Nitrospina sp. | reverse complement strand
CAGTTCCACCACATCGGCACCCTGTTGTGGAGAATTTTAATTCGGGGATGTGTCGGGAGGCTCCTGGGATTCCGTTGCATTTTCAGGGACAGGCTCCTCAATACCCTGAATCACAGAACTGGATTTATTTTTGTTTGAAATGGTCGCCAGGGTCAAGGAAGTGACCATAAATAAAATGGCGATTCCAGTTGTCAATTTGGTAAGAAAGTTTCCGGCCCCACTACTACCAAACATGGCTTGACCACCGCCACCGCCAAGCCCCGAACCCATAGCCGCCCCCTTACCTGCCTGTAAAAGCACGGTAAGGATCAAACAAAAGGCTGCGAGTACATGCAATACTGTAATTAATGTGTTCATCTTTTTCTAAATAATACCAATCGTTGCAGATTATCCACTGAGAACCCACGATTATGGCTAAAAATGGTTCAGGGTTCAAGAGCAGAATTGATAATAGCACAAAATGACTCAAAATCCAGACTGGCCCCGCCGACCAGCGCGCCATCTATTTCATCTTCCTGTAAAAGTTGTTTACTGTTTTCGGGGTTCACACTCCCCCCATAGAGAACTCGCACCCCCACCTTTTCAGAAAAATCCAGGTTCTCAAGCAGAAACTTTCTAATAAATTTATGGATATCAACAACCTGCTCCGGGGTTGCATTGACTCCAGTTCCTATAGCCCAAACGGGTTCATAAGCAATTGCCAGCGTGGATAATCTCTCACCAGATAAACCCGCCAGGCCTTTGGATAATTGGGTTTCAATAATATTTAAAGTTGCCCCCGCTT
>DODH01000286.1:5304-6848 GCA_003545625.1 Nitrospina sp. | reverse complement strand
GAACCTTTTTATTGATCGCCTCATCACTCTCCTTGAATATCTGACGCCGTTCAGAATGACCGATCAAAACATAACCACATCCCACATCCTTCAACATTTCCAGCGAGACTTCCCCGGTATAGGCCCCTTTGCTTTCAAAATAAAAATTTTGCCCCGCCAAACCCAGCCGCGAACCTTTTATAATCTGGCCCACTGGAGACAACGATGTAAAGGGTGGAGCAATGACCACCTCAACGCCTTCGACCCCAGACAACCGGTCGACCAACAACTGAGCCATATCACAAGCCTGTGAGGCCAGCATATTCATCTTCCAATTGCCAATGACAAGCGGGGTAGTCACTTAAAACCTATATCCAGATGGGGGATGTGAATTAGGCACTCCAGGAATCAGCCTCGGACGATAAACTTCAAAAGGTCTTTGACCCTGTTGGAGTAGCCCCACTCATTGTCATACCAAGCTAATACTTTCACCATATTATCTTCGATGACCTTGGTGGAAATTCCGTCAATGATTGATGAGAAGGTATCTCCATTAAAGTCTATGGATACCAGGGGTTTTTCCTCAACCCGCATTATTTTGTTCAAGGGCCCCTGGGAAGCTTCCTTAAAAGCTTCATTGACTTCTTCAGCTGTAGTATTTTTCTCGACTTCAACCACCAGATCAATCAGAGACACATTGGGAGTCGGGACACGAATGGCCATTCCATCAAGCTTGCCCTTAATTTCAGGCAAAACCAAAGCCACTGCTTTTGCGGCTCCGGTGGTAGTCGGAATCATGGAAAGATTCGCCGCCCTTGCCCGTCTAAGGTCTGAATGAGGCAAATCAAGAATCTTTTGGTCATTCGTATAAGAATGAATGGTCGTCATTAGTCCTTTTTTGATCACGAACTTTTCGTGCAGAATTTTGGCTACCGGAGCCAGGCAGTTAGTGGTGCAAGAAGCGTTGGAAATAATCTGATGATCTGAAGAAACATAAGATTCTTCATTCACACCCAAAACGATGGTCACATCCGGGTCTTTTGCCGGAGCAGAAATAATGACTTTTCTTGCGCCTGCCTCAATATGTTTCTGAGCCGCGTCACGTTTGGTAAATAACCCTGTGGACTCGATAACAAACTCCACCCCTAATTGTTTCCAAGGCAGTTGTTCGGGGTCGCGTTCAGAAATAATTTTTATATGTTTCCCGTTTATGATTAATCCCTTGGAATCCGATTGCACATCCTGAGAGGCAACACCCTGAATAGAATCATATTTAAAAAGATGCGCCAAAGTAGCGGAATCCGTTAAATCATTGATGGCCACAATTTCAAAATCCGAGCATTCCGGATCATTCAATATGCATTTCAATACCGCCCTGCCAATGCGCCCAAAACCATTGATGCCGACCTTCGTTGTCATTTTTATAAAACAGCCTTTCTGGGAAAACTCATTGAAAATATAAGAGTTAAACTACTTGAGGGTAGTAAAAAAACAGGAGAGTTCAACTACTCTGAAACTAGAAGGAGTATGCAGAATTTACAAATTCAAGTCAATACAAACCTGCG
>DODH01000286.1:0-4908 GCA_003545625.1 Nitrospina sp. | reverse complement strand
GCCCTTGCACACTGCCCCCACGACTAGTGGTCGACTGCGGGAACCTGATTTTTTGAAGCTATGTCCTTTGATTCCGCCGCAGTGAGGTAGGTAAATAGAATATGATCTATCTCATCACTGAGTTCCAAAGTTCTTTCGGCACCCTTCACCAAACGTTTGAACTCATTAATCAAAAGCCCCTCTTCATTGATCGATGATTCGAGTTCTATTTCGACTCTTTTGACATCCTCCAAAAGCCGGATCCCATTCTCTTCCAGAATGCTTATTTTTTTCTGCGCATCATCTTTTTTAACCAGGATTTCCCCACGGGCTCTTGTGAGTTCCGAACGTAATTTTTCAATGGAAAATAATTCTCCATCCAGACGCTTAAAACTTTTATCCAGATTTTCCAAATAATTTCGCCGCCGCTGTATAAGGTATTCCCGGGAACCCGCAAAATCCAGATCGTCACTACTTTTATCGTCGCTGATGGAGTCCAACTCAGTAGACCCGCTTAAAAGTTCTTCGTATCTGATTTTGATAGAGTTTTCTTCGGTTTGCAGTTGCGCCAGATTATTGGAAATTTTGTCAATATTCTGCACATAAATATCTACGTTTCGCATTAGGGTTTCCAAATTCTCAATATTCTCCTTAACCTGCTTCCCGATGGAAGCCAACTGTCCTTCAATGGACATGCGAAACTTTTCTTTGTATTCCAAAACTCTATTAAAAGTTTCAACAATACGGGAATATTCGCGTGCACTGGAAACCCCCCGTTCACGAACCGAAAAATTATCTTGGGAAATCTGAGAAGAACTGTTGAATTCTGGCATCACCGCAACCGTCAATGTTTTGGTAAAATTAACTTTGAATATTATACCGCAATTTTCACGCCAGACTCATCAAAAAATCACCAAAACCATAATATTTTCAAAGAGTTCCATATATAAGTTGGGTCATTTTCGTTGCCTTCTACCCCTCTCAATAGAGCGAATCATCTCGGTCACGGCAGTTTCCATCCCCCCATAAATAGCCTGCCCCACTATGAAATGGCCAATATTGAGTTCCTCAATTTCCGCGATCGCGGCTATGGCCATCACATTTTCATAATTCAAACCATGGCCGGCAAAAACCTTTAAACCCCGTTCGGCGGCTCTCTTAGCGCTTTTTTGTATCCGTTCCAGTTCCCTATCAATTTCTTCAGGCAACTCAAGTTCCGTATATTTTCCGGTATTGATTTCTATGCTATCCGCCTGGATTCTTTGGGAGGCCTCCACCTGCGCCAAGTCAGGATCAATGAACAGGCTGAACAAAATTCCCCTGTCTTGTATCTTTTCCCGGATTTTTGATAACGCCCTTTCCTGGGAACAGACATCCAAGCCTCCCTCCGTTGTAATTTCCTGACGTTTTTCCGGGACCAGAGAAACCTGATAAGGCTGAATCTCCAAAGCTAAATCCACCATCTCCTGAGTGGGAGCCATTTCCAGGTTCAATTTTGTGTTAATCCCCTTTTGAACAACTCGCACATCGTCATCCTGAATATGGCGTCGGTCTTCCCTCAAATGGATAGTGATCCCCTGAGCTCCGGCCTTTTCCGCCAATAGAGCCGCTTTTAGAGGACTCGGCTCAATAGTCTTTCTGGCTTCACGGACGGTGGCAACATGGTCTACATTGACAAATAAACGGATCATTATAATCAATCTTTTTCGTTCATAATCGATTCAGCGACTTTTACAGCCCTGCGAGTTGCTTGCACATCATGGGTGCGAATTATGGATGCCCCCTGTATTACCCCGAATACGGCTGCGGAAAGGGAACCTTCCAGCCTCTCACCAACAGACACCTTTAATATATTTCCAATCAGGGACTTTCTTGAAACTCCCAGTAATACGGGCTTGCCCAATTCCTGCAAGCGACATAAATTTTTCAATATCAGAAGATTATGGGAGTCTGTTTTACCAAATCCGATGCCAGGATCTATCGCAATTTTATTCGGATCAATTCCTGCGGAAACAGCAAGGGTTATACTCTGCTTTAAAAACCCGGAAATTTCAGTCAGCAGATCCATATATTGCGGATTGTCCTGCATGGTCTCGGGTGTGCCCTGCATATGCATTAAAATAACACCTGCCTGAAACCGGGCAATGGTTTTGGCCATGTCTGGAAATCTTTGAAGGCCCGTTATATCATTTATGATACTGGCTCCCGCATTCAAAGCTTCATGGGCCACAGCAGGCTTATAGGTATCCACAGAAATAGGGATGTGGACGATTTCCGCCAGTTTTATCACAACGGGAAGCAAACGGTTTAATTCTTCCTGCTCGGAAAGGGGAGCCGATCCCGGACGGGAGCTTTCCGCACCAATATCCAGGATGTCTGCCCCTTCTTCAATCATTCTTTCTGCAACATGGAGGACCTGTTCCACTGTCCCGCACTGGCTGGCACCATAGAAAGATTCCGGAGACACATTAATAATGCCCATCACTAACGCTTCTTCCCCAAGGCGGGGAAATCGGAATGAAGTCATAAGAAATTTCTCCCCAGTAGCCCACTACGCATGCCCAAAATCAAAAACTCCACACTCCGGCATTAAGCCAGATAAAATGTGGAGTTTTCAAAACGAATTCTTGTTTTAATATAGAGAAGCTTTATTTATCCGGTAATTTTCTCTACGGCAATCCGCAGGCCTTTTGGACTACTATTCGTGTCCAAAATCTATAAGGGCCGCGCCAAAAACAATTTTCGAAGTGCCCTAAAGATCAGGCTGGCGTGGGGTCAGGCATGCCACTGCCTCCAAGGAGTCCCTTATCAGGATCTGCTTTCGTTTTCAGTTTTTCAGCAGGAACTACAGGTTGTGTTTTTTGTGGTTCTCCGCCAGAGGAATCAGGGTCAGAATCATTTTTTCCATCAATAATATTTTTGACTTCATCCCCGGTGAGGGTTTCTCTTTCCAGCAGTGCCTGGGCCAGGTTTTCAAGGATATCGCGATTCGTTTTCAGTAATTCCGCAGCACGGTTGTATCCTCCCATAACCAGCGTCTTGACTTCCTGATCAATCAGTTTGGCGGTTTGGTCGCTGAAATTTTTCTGGTTAGAAAAATCCCTGCCCAAAAATACCTGTTCCTCCTTAGAACCGTAGGAAAGCGGACCCATTTTTTCACTCATGCCCCATTCGCAGACCATTTTACGGGCCATTTCTGTGGCCCGTTCAATATCGTTACCGGCCCCCGTGGTCATTTCGCCGAGACAAATTTCTTCCGCACACCTTCCACCCATCAAAATAGCAAGGCTATTATAAAGATACCCCTTTTGATACGTATGTTGCTCATCCACGGGCAACTGCATCGTCACTCCCAAGGCACTTCCTCTTGGGATGATAGTCACTTTATGGAGAGGATCGGTCCCAGGCAAAAGGGAGGCCACCAAAGCATGACCTGCTTCATGGTAGGCCGTGGTTTTTTTCTCTTTCTCGGAAATAACCATACTCCTGCGTTCAACCCCCATCATGACTTTGTCTTTGGCCTCCTCAAAGTCATCCATAGATACGGCTTTTTTATCGTTCCGCGCTGCCAACAGGGCCGCTTCATTAACAAGGTTAGCCAAGTCTGCACCAGTGAACCCAGGAGTTCCCCTGGCAATGATTTTCAAATCCACTTCATCAGTAAGCGGAACCGTGGCAGTATGAACTTTCAAAATTCCATCCCGGCCTTTGATATCGGGGCGACTGACCACAACCTGCCGGTCAAACCGTCCTGGCCTCAACAAGGCCGGATCCAGAACATCGGGGCGGTTGGTCGCCGCAATCAGGATAACCCCATCGTTATTTTCGAATCCATCCATCTCAACCAGAAGCTGATTGAGGGTCTGTTCCCGCTCATCATGGCCTCCACCCAAACCCGCACCGCGATGTCTCCCGACAGCGTCAATTTCATCAATAAAAATCAAACACGGGCTGTTCTTTTTGCCCTGCTCAAACAGGTCACGAACCCGTGATGCACCAACCCCGACGAACATTTCAACAAAATCTGAACCACTGATACTATAAAACGGAACGTTGGCTTCGCCGGAAATAGCCCGAGCCAAAAGGGTTTTTCCGGTACCCGGAGGGCCAACAAGCAAAACCCCTTTGGGAATCTTACCCCCCAGTTTGCTGAACTTTTGGGGCTCCTTTAAAAACTCAATGATTTCATGAAGCTCTTCTTTCGCCTCATCGACACCCGCAACATCCTTGAACGTGGTTTTATTTTTCGATTCACTAAGCCGGGCTCGGCTTTTCCCGAACGAAAGGGCCTTGCCGCCACCGGCTTGCATTTGGCGCATAAAAAATATCCAGATTCCCAGCAACAAAAGCATGGGGAACCAGGAGATAAGAATACTCATATACCAAGTCGTCTGTTCCGGGGCAACCACTACAATGCGAACATTTTTCGCCCTGAGCGCTTTGATGAGATCCGGATCTTTTGGCGGAGCAGTGGTCTCGAAGGACTGACCATCCATATACTTGCCGGTGAGATTATCACCACGGATCATTACCTCGTTGACCTGTCCCTGTTCAACCTGATCCATAAAATCACTAAAAATCACTTCAGATTGAACGACTATAGGCTTATTAAATATATTGAACAAAGCAATCAGGACTATGCCGATCACCAGCCAGAGAGCTAAATTCTTATAAAATTGATTCAAAACCATCTCCTTACGAGTTCTCTTTTTGCTACTTTTGGACCCATTATCTTAACACAAAAACAATTTTTGTCGCATGCTTTAATAATCAGTATTTTAAAAGGGATTTCTACTTATTGTACCTTTCTTCTATGGCAAACACTAGGCGTGGAGCCAATGAAGCAATATCTTTGACTGCTAGCAACTGTATTCGCGGCTCAATCAAGTTCCTGTTCGTTGCCCCCGGCGGCTCATCGGTGGCCAAAAG
>DODH01000135.1 GCA_003545625.1 Nitrospina sp. | reverse complement strand
TGTCTGAGATGCCACAGCCCAATTGGTGCAAATCTTGGGGAATCTCCTTTCATGTCAAATCTTGATCGTCATCCTACATCCCGTGAGGGCATTACCTGTGTGGTCTGTCATCGTTTGAATAAGACTTATAATAAGAGAAGTGGACGGTTGGCCTTGGTTCAGGGAAGCCTGCTGGACCCTGTTTATGGACCAACGGGTAATGAAGAAATGGCCCGGGTTTTGAAAGATGATGCCTTCAGGGTTGTGACGGAAGAGGGAAAGCCAGGACGAAAGATTCATAAAGAGGCAAAACAATTTGCTTCATTATCCCAACCCATATTTTGTGCTACTTGTCATGACGTGACCTTGTTCAATGGTTTCCGGCTTGAAGAGGCTTTCAGTGAATACCGTACATCTCCCGCTGCGAAGAGGGGGACGACTTGTCAGGATTGCCATATGGGGAAAGAACAAGGGGTGGCCGCAGGATATGAGGTTGGGCCAGGTGCGATAGTTGGGGGAAAGCCGACTAAAGACCGCAAGCTCACCAGTCACTTTTTTGCCGGGCCAGACTATTCGGTGATCCATCCGGGTATATTCCCGCATAATGCGGTAGCCCAGGAAATGGCCAGCATGAGAGAGTGGCTCCAGTTTGATCACAAAGCCGGGTGGGGTACCGATGAGTTTGAGGACAAGGTACCGGAAGACGCCAAGTTTCCCGTTCGTTGGGATTCTGTTGATGACCGCTATGATGCCCGTGACATTTTAACCCAGCAGTTTGAGCACTTGGAATATGCCAGAGGCTTGCGTCTTGAGGTGTTGCGTAATGGTTATAAATTAGATGAAATTGTTGTGCAAAAAAGTGATGCCGATGGCATTAAGTTCAAGGTGAAGGTCAGAAACGCTACGGATGGTCATAATGCACCTACAGGTTTTACGGGTGAAAGGCTGGTCTGGCTCCATGTAGTTGTGACGGACAGTGATGGCAAAGTGGTTTTTGAGTCGGGAGATTTAGACCCGAATGGGGATGTGCGTGACCGGGAATCTTCTTATGTCCATGCCGGGGTGGTTCCACTTGATTACCAGCTCTTTGATTTAAGGTCCCGGTTTGTGGTTTCAAATCTTCGTGGTGGAGAGCGTGAGGCAATCATACCCATTCCTTACCCGATAATCACGATTCCATTTGTGCGTCCTTCAATCCAGTCATTGATATTGACAGGGGAGCCAGCCACGGAGCGTGTCCATCGAAGGAGTCTTGAACCTTTGGGGCACCTCTGGGCGAAATACAAGATCGACGGTGACATGCTTACAGGTAAAGGGCCTTATACTGCAAAGGTTGAATTTAAGGCTGGAATGGCTCCTGCGAATCTGGTGGGAGCTATTCAAGGTCGGGGGTTCGATTATGCCATGAGTGCCCAGGAGGTGGCGGCCGGGGTTGCCGCAGGTTATGAGATCTTGTGGAAAAAAGAAGTGAAGTTGGAGATGAGTAAATAATCAACCGATATAGCTCTTCTGTCTTTAAACGGACTCGACATTGCTTTGGAGGAGGGCAATGGAAATAGTAAAAGGAAAAAGATTATGTTCTCTGGGCCGTGCGCTACGGTCTCTGCTGGTAGGTGGTTTGGGGGTTTTGTGTTTCAGCCTTCCAGCTTATGCGGACTGGTATCCTCTGGGGCATACCGAGGATGTCCCGGCCTTTTCCAAGGAACATATTCAACTCCTTCCTCCGTCCGATACGGGTACACGTCCCGCTCTGATTTATGAAGGAGGGGATCTTTTTCTCGGAGTTGGGGATCTTTATGAGGGTTTTGAGACCCCCTGGGGAGCTGTCTGGCAACCGCAACTCTGGATTTTTGGAACCATGCGGTCGTCTGTGCATATGTATGATAATAGTAGTGCGAATAGTACCGCTTCCGAATGGGCAAATCGTTTAGATCTTTACGCTAATATACAGTTAACGGGGACGGAAAAGTTTATCATTGGTATCCGGCCACTAGACAAAAATGAGCCCTCCAAATTTTCCCGGGTAGCGTTTAACGATAATCGCGGTGACGGACGGTCGGAGTTTAACGGGGATATTCGGACCATGTTCTTTGAGGGTGACTTGGGAAGCTTGTTCCCGAGGCTGGACCCGGAGGGAACAAGCTGGCTGGATTATGGGTTTTCTGTGGGACGGCAATTGTTGCAATTCCAGGAAGGGATTATGCTCAATGACGAAGTGGATGCCATTGCGCTTATCCGTAATAATATCCATCTTCCGGGTATTCCGAGTTTAAGATCTTCCTTCGTTTGGGGTTGGAATGATCTGGGGCGAAGCGATGCTGAACGGGATGATCGCGCGAATATGTTTGGCTTGTTTAATTCTGCGGATACGCAAAAAACCTACTGGAATCTGGATCTTGTATATGTGACGGATGAGGATGCGGTTGGGGATAGCTATCATATAGGGTTGTCGGCAATTCAGAGAATAGGGTTCTATAGCACGGCCTTCAGGATTAATACTTCGATTGCCGAAGAGGATGATAACGCGGAAGTTGGCACTGGAACGCTTTACTCGGCTGAGTTTTCCTTTACACCAAAAAGGTCTGATGACATAGTATATTTAAATGCATATTTTGCGTCTGGAAAATTCACCCAGGTGGGCCGTGAGCCGGTGGTCGGTGGGCCGCTGGGTGCTTTAGGAATCTTGTTTGCCTCTCCAAGTATCGGAAATTTCGGGTCGGAAATGATCAGCTTTGCGAATGATGTTGCAGGGTTTGCCATGGGTTACCAGGCATTTTGGAACCATCACCGAACAAACCTTACTTTGGAATTGGCCACCAGAATAGACACCAGTGATAAGGGGTGCATCACCACTGGTCGGGGTAAGCGGTGTGACGATATAGCTATTGGCTTTGAGTTCCGCCAGAGGCTGGCCCAAAGAATTCAGCTCCAGGTAGACAGCCATTATAACGTCCAGGAAAAACGCAGTGACGGTTATGGCTTGCGAACAGAAATTCTCTATCAATTTTAATTTTGGGATAGTCCAGATTGTCCTTGCTCCTGAAATGTTTGCGGGAGTGCGTTACTGTTCCCTTTAAAAAAGTGAGGGTATTATGAAGCATGAAGGTACTGATTTCATATGCAAACCTTTTTTCCTGATGGCGTTGGTCCTGGTGGCTGGCTGGCTGATTTTTCCTTCCATATCCTCGGCCCAACCTTTTTTTAAGGGTGCCAAACTTTGTGAGGAATGCCACGAAGCAGAGGCCAAGATTTGGAAAAAAACCAAACATTTCACTTCTTTTCGTACTGTTCATCGGGAGCCTAAAGACGCTAGCAAACCGTCCCCAAAGAAAATATTGAAGGCTGTTGGGGGACAGAAAAGAATGAAACGAAATGAGACCTGTTACCTTTGCCATTACACGCTGGAGCAAAAGGATGCCGGAGCCAAACCGGCTGCCAAGTCGGGAACCTCGTGTGAAAGTTGCCATGGCGCGTCCTCCGATTGGCTGGCACTACATGATAATTATGGCGGGAAAACTATTAAGCGGGATCAGGAAGCGGCGGAGCATAAAGCGAAACGGGTTGCCGACTCCACAGCTGCAGGGTTGATATGGCCTTCCATGCAGTATGAAGTTGCTGAAAACTGTATGACCTGCCATGGGCTGGCGCATCCCGATCTTAAAGCTGATGATTTGGCTAAAATGCTGGGGGCTGGGCACCCGATTAACCCTAATTTTGAACTGGTTAAATACTCCCAGGGTTCTGTGCGGCACCGGTATTATCCTCCGGATATCAAGACCAATGCCGAAATGAGCCCTCAGGACCTGGCACAAATATATGTAGTCGGGCAGGCGGCGGCGCTGGTTTCCGCCACCGGAGCCATGTCCAAATCAGATGAAGCCAAATATAAAGAAGCGCAGAACAAACGTGCTGAAAATGCTAAAGCTATCCTGAAAAATATCCCGGAGGCGGCAGGCCTTCTGGCTTCTCCCACCCGAGAGAACGCTTTGAAACTGTCCAAAGCCATTGCCGGGAAAGATTTAACAAACATTGTTGGAAGCAAACTCCCGGCTAAGTCGGATTATAAATAAGGTAACTGTTTGCAACTCGGACTTGGG
>DODH01000012.1 GCA_003545625.1 Nitrospina sp. | reverse complement strand
TTTTTTCAAGCAGAAGACGGCATACGAGATGTAGCCGTGACTGGAGTTCAGACGTGTGCTCTTCCGATCTAAAATTGAAGAAGTAGGTGGAACGGTGGAAGTGAAGTAGCGGAAAACGGGAATAGTAATTTAACCCATGCCTTAACAGGTAATTTTTCGTTAATCTTTCTTATAGAAGGATGTCATCCTATGTCGAAGAACCGTTCCCAGAGAGCGTTAGGCAATTTTAGAAAAAGAAAAAACTTCGCCCGAATTCCCACGGTCATAGATATTCCCAACCTGATCGAGATTCAGAAGAAGTCATTCGAATACTTCCTGCAATGGGATGTTGATCCCAGCAAACGCGAGTTCAGGGGATTGGAAGAGGTCTTTAGTGACGTTTTTCCGATTTCCGACCTGAATATCAATGCCCGTATCGAGTATGTCGGATTTGAGGTTGGCATATGGGAGTGCGGTTGCGGCGAGTTCAAGGAGCTCGGTGGGCCGGGAGTCATATGTCTTTCCTGCAAGCAGGAGGTCACCTGCAAAGTAAAACACAAGCTCAGTGAGTGTCGGCAGAAAGGCCTTTCCTATTCTGACCCGATAAAAATAATGGTCCGGCTGGTCCTTTTTGACCGGGAGGTGGTTGATATCAATGCGCGTTCCCTGAAGGACTTGAAGGGTAGAATGATTATTGAAGAGGTTAAGCGCCCCAAGACCTCTAAAACCCTGATCTCTGCGAAAACGGAAATTACCAATGAGATTCTGAAAGTTTTAGAGGCCGAAAAGGTTCCCGCTGTCACCGTTAATACCGTAAGGGAAGTCAAGGAGCAGAAAATATTCCTCGGTGAAATGCCGATGATGGGCCCCACTGGAACGTTTATGATAAACGGGGTCGAGCGGGTCATTGTGAGCCAAATGCACCGTTCTCCAGGCGCGTTTTTCTCGCATGATAAGGGTAAGTCCCATGCGAGCGGCAAGATTCTCTTTTCTGCAAGAATTATCCCGGATCGGGGTTCCTGGGTGGACTTCGAGTTTGATATTAAGGATGTTTTGTATGTAAAGATTGACCGCCGCCGCAAACTGCCAGCGACCATCCTGCTACAAGCCTTTGGCATGGATAACAAGACTATTCTTGAAACCTATTACACGATCGAGAAAGTCAGCATCAGCAAGGACTCGCGGTGCTTTATGGGCAGTAAGAACTTGCTGATCGGGTCCAAGGTTAAAGAGGATGTTATCGATTCTAAGACGGATGATGTTCTGCTCAAATCCGGTAAGAAAGTTTCCGTGGCTGCAGCCAAGAAGCTGAGCAGGATGTCCAAGTCTGTGAAGGTTGAGATTGACCCGGAAAGCCTGATTGGCTGGTACCTGTTGGACGAAATCATTGATCCCGAGACTGGTGAGATAGAGGTCGAGTCGAATCAGGAAATTACCGAAGGCGTTTTTGAGATTATAAAAAAGAATAAGCTGAGTGAGATTAAAATTCTTCGCATTGATGAGGAATTGACTGATACCGCCATTCGCGACACCCTTGTTGCGGCCAAAACCCAGACTCAGGATGATGCTATTCGCGAGGTTTACAAAAGGCTCCGCCCTGGAGATCCTCCGACGCCGGAAATCGCCCGGTCGCTGTTCAGCAACCTGTTCTTCAACCCTAAGCGGTATAATTTGTCTGTGGTTGGCAGGATCAAGATGAACCGGAAGTTTGGGTTGGACATTCCTTTGGACAACCGGTTGTTGACCCTGGAAGACATGGTCGCCGTCGTGAAATATATTGTCGACCTCAGGAATGGGATCGGTTCTATTGACGATATTGACCATCTTGGCAACCGCAGGGTTCGCGCTGTGGGAGAGTCTCTGGAAAACCAGTTCCGCGTGGGAATGGTACGCATGGAGCGGGCCATCGTAGAGCGCATGTCTGTCCAGGATTTGGATGTTGCCATGCCGCACGACCTGATCAATTCCAAGCCCGTGACGGCTGCCATCAAGGAATTTTTTGGTAGCAGTCAGTTGTCCCAGTTTATGGACCAGACCAATCCTTTGTCCGAGGTGACGCATAAGCGACGGTTGAGCGCTTTGGGTCCGGGCGGGTTGACCCGTGAACGAGCGGGATTCGAAGTGCGGGATGTACATCCAACGCATTATGGGCGCATATGCCCCATTGAAACTCCTGAAGGCCCAAACATTGGGTTGATCGCTTCCCTGAGTACCTACGCCAGGGTGAATGCTTATGGTTTTATTGAAACGCCCTACCGCAAAGTGGAGGGTTCCGTAGCGAAAAATGAGGTCGAGTTTCACACCGCCTTGGTAGAGGATCAGTTTATTATCGCCCAGGCTAATGTCGAACTGGATGAGAAAAAGAAATTCAAGAAGTCTGTTGTATCGGCCAGAAAAGGTGGCGATTTTATTTTGTCTCCTAGTGAAAAGGTTGATTACATGGACGTGTCGCCCAAGCAGTTGATCAGCGTTGCTGCGTCTCTAATTCCTTTTCTTGAAAACGATGACGCTAACCGTGCCCTGATGGGCTCGAACATGCAGAGGCAGGCAGTTCCTCTTGTGCGGGCTGAGGCGCCTCTGGTGGGAACGGGTATGGAGGCGATCGTGGCCCATGATTCCGGGGCGGTAGTGATCGCTGAAAATGATGGCGAAGTCATCAGCGTCGATGCGACTCGTATTGTCATCCGTACCGAAAAGAAGTCCAAAGGTAAGATCAAGACGAAGCGCAGTCAGTTGGGTTCGAATGTGGATATTTATACGCTGAACAAATTTCAGCGGTCGAACCA
>DODH01000257.1:2150-2819 GCA_003545625.1 Nitrospina sp. | reverse complement strand
GAACAATGGGTTGCTCGGCTTGAGGAGTTCTTGCTATCTGCCTCCCTCGCTAGAGGGCGGCCAGCGGCCGGGTGCAGATTTCAATAGCTTTCGCTGGCAAGCAGGAGGTATAAGCGGCTTAACGAGTCATTGCCCATTTGTATCCCTCGCTAGAGGGCCGGAATCAATTATGAAGTTTAGACATAACCTCGCAAAAGAGACCTTTAAAGGTAAAAAGAAGAACACCGAACGGGGTGTTGAAGATCTAATCGATCCAGACCAACGCGGAAACCAGTCCAGCGCTGAGGTGGAAACGAACATCTTGAGCCTGGACAAAGAAACCATTACCCCAGAACCGGTCGCGGAAGAACCCAGGGAGATGTCCCGTCGGGATATTTTTTCGTTCGGCAACTTCCTCGATTTCGGCACAGCGGTGGAGGATGAAGCGCAAAAATCTGCTGAAAAGGTTCCCCAAAAACAGTTAGAGGATGAGAAAGACGAAAAACCTGAGGTTTCTGCTGAATCGGAACCTGTCGAAGGGGTCGAAGAAGTCGAAAAAATTGAAGAGTCCGAACCGAAAAAAGGATTTTTCAAACGACTGATATCGAAATTCAAATCAGAACCGGAGGAAAAGCTTTCGCTGCAATCGGAACCGGAAACCCAACCGGAATCGGCGGAAGGACCTGTCGA
>DODH01000257.1:0-1831 GCA_003545625.1 Nitrospina sp. | reverse complement strand
ACCTGTCGAGGAATCCATCGAGACATCGGCAGAGCTCGGCAACAATATCTTTGAGATTGAGGAGGCTGAAGACCCGGAATACGACCGCCGCAATTTATTACGCCAGGGCGTCCACTTTTTTGCCAAACCCGCTGTTGATAAAGTCCAAGGTAAAATTGACGGCATCAACAAAGTGATGGACAAAATCACCAAACGGGTTCCCCTGTTGAGGCCGCCGGGCGCGATTTCTGAGAGACAGTTTTTACAAGCTTGCTCCCATTGCGATGAATGCATCCACGCCTGCCCAAAAGATGCCATCCTGCGTGCACCCAAGAAAATGGGGTTCCTCGTTTTCAACACACCCTATATTGACCCCATGCGCAACCCTTGCGTGATGTGCACCGACCTGCCCTGCATCTCGGCCTGCCCCGATAAGGCTCTACTTCCGGTGCAGGAGCTTAGTGACGTAAACATGGGCTACGCCATTTTAGATAAGAATAAATGTCAGGCCTACGGCGACACTTTCTGCCAGCAATGTGTGATCGACTGCCCGGTTCCAGGAGCGATTCACCAAGTGAACGACAGGCCCATCATTGACAAAAATATCTGTACCGGGTGCGGAGTCTGCATGCGCTCTTGCAGTACGGTCAATATTCCCCTCGCAATAAAGATCAAACCGCAGATGGTGATCGACTCTCAGCTTCACAAAAAACGCAAGGAACAGGAATTGGCACGCATCAAAGCGGAACAAAAGGCGCAGGAGGAATCCCTCATCAGCCAAGATAGCGAGGAAGTTGCACACGACCCGGAACCTTGAGTTCCTCTCCTTCCTCGATAGATTAACGCTTGCAAGTCTGGCTTGTTTTCAGTACCTTACTGAATTCTGGCCCACTAGGCCCACAACCATCCCATAAAAAACTATTTGAGCCTCAATGAACAACGAACGAACACATGATTGCGGGACATTGTCGGACAGCCATATCGGCGAAACGGTGACCCTGTGCGGATGGGTACATACCCGGCGCGATCACGGGGGACTCATTTTCGTGGACTTGTGGGATAAATACGGCATGACCCAGGTGGTGCTGAATCCTCAGATCGACCAACTGGCACACGACCATGCCCAGTCCCTTCGCGGAAATTTTGTCATTGCTATCACTGGTAAGGTCCGCGCCAGACCCAATGACATGGTGAACACGAAACTGAAAACCGGCAAAATAGAAGTTTATGTAGATGAGTTGCATATTCTCAATCCATCGGAAACCCCTCCCATTTCACCCTGGGAACCGCAGGATACCTCGGAAGTCCTGCGCTTGAAATACCGGTTTCTCGATCTTCGCGGGCCGGTTTTGCAGCGCAATTTGAAAACCCGTTATGACATCACAAGGGTGGCAAGAAACGAACTGCACCGGAACGGATTCATGGAGATAGAAACCCCCGTGCTGACCAAGAGTACTCCGGAAGGGGCACGGGATTACCTGGTGCCCAGCCGGCTCAACCCGCAAAAGTTTTATGCTCTGCCTCAGTCACCGCAGTTGTTCAAACAGATTCTCATGGTCTCGGGCATGGACCGGTATTTCCAGATCGTGAAATGCTTCCGCGATGAAGATTTACGCTTTGACCGGCAACCGGAATTCACGCAGATCGATATTGAAATGTCTTTCGGCAGTGAGAAGTTCATATTCCAAATGCTCGAGGAAATGATGGCGGAAATTTACAAGGAGATCCTCGATGTTAAAATCGACACTCCCTTCCCGGTCCTGAAATATCAGGATGCCATCGACCGGTTCGGAACCGATAAACCGGATATGCGGTTCGACATGGAAATCGTTGATCTGGGAGAAATTGTCCG
>DODH01000186.1:4256-6849 GCA_003545625.1 Nitrospina sp. | reverse complement strand
AAATCGGTAACACAAACCGATCCATCCTGGCAGATGCGTCCTAAATCATTGCGTTCTAAATCAACCAGCATCAAATGTTCGGCACGTTCCTTTGGGTTCGATAACAATTCCACCGAGAGAACCCGGTCTTCTTCCTCCTTTTGTCCACGAGGACGGGTGCCCGCTATGGGCCGTGTCTCAATGCGGTGTTCGTGAACTTTCACCAACCGTTCGGGAGATGAACTAACCAATGAAAAGTTGCTAAAATTTAAATATCCTGAAAAAGGAGAAGGGTTTACCTGCATGAGCTTCTTATATAATTGAAACGAACACCCGGCAAAAGGTGTTTCAAATTTTTGTGCAAGGTTGGCCTGATAAATATCTCCTTCACGGATATAGTTCTTGGCCTTTTCCACTCGTTCTGTATAGTCTGCTTGACTTAAATTAGACTTCAGTCCATTAGAAGAGGGTGGACTTAATTGAGAGTTGGGGCTAGTGGATTTTGATCTTTCGCCAATGTCCTCCAAAACCCGATGAAGCTTCTTCCAGATTTTTTTGATTTCCCCGCTGAGTTCGTCATAGTCACGACCTGTTCCTTGCGTTTTTGGGGAAAGAATAAATTTTAATTCTTCAGTAACATGGTCATATAAAAACAAGCGTTCTATTTGCATGAACAAAAGGTCGGGCACATTGCTTTCAGGAGATTTTCTGACGGGTAAAGATTCGAACCAGGCACCTGCTTCATAACCAATGAACCCCACCCATCCTCCCCAAAAATGGGGAAGATAATCCACTGGCTGGATATTTTTTTCGAAATTCAGCAGGGCCAGAGCCGAGTCGGGTTGGTCCCATTCTTCCACTAACACATCTTTTTGAAACAGTCTTGCCTGTTGCCCCTTGATCTCCAAAATTTTGGAGCTGGCACTACCCATTAAGGAATAACGGGCTGTCTCCTCTGGGCCTTTTCCGCTTTCAAACAAAAAGGTGTTTTCAGCATTAAGAAAAAGCTGCTGAAATAAATTGGACAGGTTCAAACCGGGAATTTTTTGCTGACCACAGACAGGAACACGCGGTGAGAATGCCGCCAATCGGTCAAATGTATTTCTATCAGGTAGAATGTCCATGTTTTAAGACCCACTCTGCCACTAGCCAGAATATTGAAGGCTCATTATGCCGAGACAACACTTTGTTCGCCAAATAAAGCTAATGCCAGTAACCACCGGCGGCTCGCCGGGTTATTCGTAGCGGAGGGCTTCAATAGGGTTCAAGTTTGCCGCTTTATTGGCAGGATAGAATCCAAAAAAAACACCAATTGCCACAGAAAATCCAAAGGACAGGATAATGGATTGGGTCGAGACTATGGTCTCCCAACCACCAATATTAGAAACAACACGCGATATTCCCAAACCTAACAAGATACCTATGCCACCACCCAGGAAACTGATTAAAACAGATTCTATCAGGAATTGTTCTAGAATTTCCCTTTTCTTGGCGCCAATTGCTTTACGAATACCTATTTCCCGGGTCCGTTCCGTGACAGAAACCAGCATGATATTCATAATACCAATGCCCCCGACCATCAGGGAAATGGCGGCAATACCCCCCAACAAATAAGTAAAAGTTTTGGCCGCGTCTCCCCAGCTATTCAACCACTGCGCAGAATTCTGCACATAAAAGTCGTCTTCTTTTCCTTCCAGAATATTATGCCGCTGCCTGAGAAGCCGGGAAATATCTTCTTTAATAATTTCCAGGTCCTCAATTTTTTCTGCCTGCACATCGATGGATTGGACATGTTTCATCCCGAAAATCCGTTTCTGCGCCGTGGTGACCGGGATAAATATCTGATCGTCAGGATCATACCAGCTCAGTGCACCTTTCGGTACCGTAGTTCCAATGACCAGGAAATTTTTTCCGTCCACTTTAACGGTTTTACCTAAAGGATTAATGCCTTCAAAAAGATTCTTCAATACGGTAGCACCCACGACACATACCCTTCGCGCGGACCTTATTTCTTCGTTATTGAAATAACGCCCGCGATCCATCTCAAAGTTGGCTAAACGTGCATAACTGGCTCCCGTTCCCCGAACGGTCGTATTGGTATTTTTATTTTCAAATTTAAGTTGAGCGGACCTGTAAACCTGCGCTGCGACACCCATAATAAGGGGGACATTTTTTTCAACAAACTCCGCATCTTCCAAGGTGAGGGTATCGACCCTGCCCGTTGTCACATGCCGGGATTTCTTTTGTCCTGGTTTTATAGTGATGATGTTTGTACCAAACTTTGAAATCGTATTCAGAGTCTGGCGTCTGGCCCCTTCGCCAATAGAAATCATCGAAATCACCGATGCCACACCGATGATAATTCCCAGAGCCGTTAAAAACGTCCTGAGTTTATGCGTCATGAGGCTTCTAACAGCCATCTTAAACATAACCCATATCAGCATGACACCACTCCATTAATCGTGTCGCTTATGATTTTTCCATCTCTCATTTGCATGATTCTCTTTGCCTGCTCTGCGATTTTCTGTTCATGGGTAACAAGAATCAGGGTCACACCTTCCTGGTTCAACTCCAGGAAAAGGTTCAATATCTCCTTACCCGTTGTGGAGTCAAG
>DODH01000186.1:3384-3866 GCA_003545625.1 Nitrospina sp. | reverse complement strand
ATGGCGACTCTCTGGCGTTCTCCTCCGGATAATTCCGTGGGTTTATGTTTGGAACGGTGAGCCAGGCCAACCCGCTCAAGGGCCTGAAACGCGATTTCAGTGGATTGTGGGACCCGACCATAGAGGAGTGGCAATTCGGTATTTTCCAGTGCGGTGGCACGAGGCAGAAGGTTGAAACTCTGAAAAACAAAACCGATCCTACGGTTACGGACTTCTGCCAATTGGTCGGGTTTCAAGTCTTGGATATCAAGGTTTTCCAGCCGATAAATACCGGAAGAGGGCAGATCCAGGCATCCCAATAGATTCATGAGGGTGGATTTCCCACTCCCCGAAGGCCCCATGATGGCAACAAACTCGCCTTTTTCGATGCTGAAATCAACGCCATCCAAGGCAGACACCTTTTGCTCGCCCATTTGATAGGTTTTTGCAAGCTTTTCGACCTTGATCAAAACAACCTCATGCCGAGCATATTTTTCAAAACC
>DODH01000186.1:0-3011 GCA_003545625.1 Nitrospina sp. | reverse complement strand
CGTATCATCCAGAGAATTTTCCTTAAAGAAGAACCCTTCTTTTCCTTGGCTTCCTGGAGAGCTTTTTCCCAGTCTCCCAATATTACCTCTTCATCCGGATTCAATCCGCTAATGATCTGGATATGAATCGGATTCTTGATACCGGTCTTTATTCGGACTTTTTCTGGTTGATCATTTTTTAATATAACCGCAAATTCCCCTTCTTCATCTTTGCGAATTCCGGCCCGGGTGACATAAACCGTATCCTTGACCTGATGCGTAACTATATCAATATTTGCCGACATCATGGGTTTAAGCAGGATTTTTCCCGTCCCCTTAATCTCGATTTTAGCTTTGAAAATGGTAATGCTGTTATCAATCACTCCCTGTGGAGCAATACGGGTAATCTTGCCCTTAAAAACCTCATTGGGGAAAGCATCGGCCGTGATCTGGACGGCATGGCCTATTTTGACAGAGCCAATATCTGTTTCATCAATATCTGCAATGATGAACAACCGCGACATATCGGCAATGGTCGCGATGGCAGTCCCACCACTTACATTAGAAATTCCTGAGGCAATTATCTGCCCTTCCTCCACGAGTTTTTCAATGATGACCCCATTAATGGGAGCAAAGATTTCCGTTTCATCAAGTCTTTCTTCCGCCTCATCCACGGCAATGTCCGAGCGTTTGACTTCAGACAGGACCAACTCGATCTCATTTTCCTTCATCGTGATATCGTGGATGGAATCCTTGGCCGCCTGATGCCGGGTTTGCGCCTGAACGAGTTTTTCCTGATTCACCTTGAAAAGGGTTTTAGCCGTATCCAAAGACTCTTGTGAAACAAACTTTTTTCCAAACAATTCACTTTGGCGTTTCAGTTTATCCTCCGACTCCTTGAGGTTGGCAAGAGCGGTTTCAATTTCTGATTGGGAAGATTTGATATCGGTATCATATTTAGTTTTTTGTAACAGGAGAGCGGTTTCGGCTTTTTTTAGTTTTGCAGACGAACTGGCCAATTCTGTACGGGCTTTGGCGACATTGCGCTTTTCATCAGATTTATCCAATTGCAGAAGAAGCGCCCCCTTTTTTACATGGTCTCCCTCTTCAAAAGGGAAGGACAAGACCTCGCCACTGGCTTTGGACTTAACCTCTACTTTAAAATTGGGCTCAACAATGCCAGTGGCCGAAATTTTAATCAACAGGTCGCCGTGTAGTATTTCAGAGGTTTTAAATACAGGTTTTTGGGGTTCCTCGGAACCATTGGAGGGAAACAAATAGAACCAGGTCAGGAAAAGTGCCACCCCGACAAAAATCAGGGCTTTTTTCATGAGTCCTCTTTGGAAAACAGTTTTATATCATGCGCCTCCAGAGTCCGGGCCATTACCTGATTCAACCGGTTAAGGGATTTGTTGTAATCGATGACAGCTTTAATCTCATTACTCTGTTCTTCAGCGAGATCCTCCTGGAATTCCAGCACATTAAAGCTGGTTGATAACCCGACCTTGAATTTTTTCTCCTCGGCATTCAATTTTTCTTCAGCAAGTTTTCGGGCAACTCTTGTGGCTTGAACCCTTTTGATGTCTGTTTTAATTTGCCGGTGGGCTTCGCGGACCTCAACCACAATGGTTTTCTCCAAATCCTTGATGTTCAATAACAACTGGGCCACTTCCAGCCGTTTTATCGCCAGCTTGCTCTTTGCGGCGCGGTTTCCAAGCGGGTAACTCAGGTTGATGCCAAACTGCCATAAACGAAAGTCAGTTGAAAATGCTTCAGACAGGGCCGAATCGTAGGAACCATTTTTTGTGGAAGAATCGCCGCTTAATCCGTTCAGTCCCAGACTCCCAACCAGATCTAGAGTCGGGAGTGTTTGATTCTCATTATATTTGGCTTCAATATTCCTGTTTTCCAGTTCCATTTTTTTTGCCAGCAGATCGGGCCGGTGGATCAGGGCAGTTTTTAATGCTTCTTCCAAAGAATTTTCAGCTCCCGGTTCAAAGACAGGGCTGTCTGCCGGGATTATTTCTTTCAAGCCTTCTTCTGAATCAAAGGAAAAATTGAGGATACTTTTTAAATTATCCCCATTATCATCAATTAAGTTTTGCGCGTTTAAAAGCCGTTCCTCCCTTGATGCCACATTCGATTTTGCCTGAAGAATTTCCAATTCCGCAAGAGTTCCCACATCGACCTGGGCTTTCACCTGTTTTTCCAGATCCCGGGCTCTTTGCAGGGAGGTTTCCTTGACCTTCAGGTCTTCAATGCTGAAAACCAAGTCCCAATAAATATTTTCGGTCTCCGCAATGGTAGCAATGACTTTTTCTGTGAATTGATGATCGGAAATTTTTTGATCGTTTTTAGCAATATAGATTTCCCGTTTATTAAGATCGATTCCAAAATCCTTGAGTAACGGTTGGGTGACTGTCAGGGCCAGATCCGATGAATAGATGGGATTGAGAGAGGTGCGAGACGAACTGCTCTGGTTTTTGTTGTTGTCCATAGTTAACTCGTAATCTCCACCTGTGACAAATTTCTGGGAAACAGAAAAATCCCAGTCGTAATCCAGATCCCTGGTCTTCGAGTCGGCAAGAGTTGATGCGCTTTGCCGGGTTTCTTCACCGACCGTAAACTCGAAATCAACAGTAGGGTCAAAATCAGCTTCCTTTTCGAAAATAAATTGTTCATTAATTTTCGAATTATAACTTTGAACGGAAATGCTGATATTATTTTTTAAAACTGTCTCAATAGTTTCCTGCAAAGTGAGGGATAAAGGCTCATTGGCATTTGCAACGGAAATAGGGATAAGAAATAATGAGAAAAAATATAAAGAGCGTTTGAAAAACAAAATCTTCTTCATGAACCGCAGAACTCCAAAGGGTGAAAGGGTAAAAACTATTTTATAGGGAATCTCTATTTATTCGGTAATTTTCTCTAAAGCACCCTCGGCCACTGACCTCAATGAGCAATGGCTCATTAAGCCGAGACAACTCTTTGCTCACCAAAGAAAATTATTGCTATCTGCCCCCGGCGGCTCG
>DODH01000204.1 GCA_003545625.1 Nitrospina sp. | reverse complement strand
GGGCGCTCAAAACCAGGCCCCGATTTTTATTCCTACATTCTTGAGGTGGAGGGGTACGAACCGGGGCAAGCAGTTTTTGTGGATGACTCGGAAGAAAATGTTATCGGAGCGAAAAATGTCGGTTTAACAGCGATCCAATTCAAAAACGCCGCGTCTTTAAGGTTAGAGTTTGATCGCCTCGGATTATTATTCTAACCCGGACAAGCCGGTAATAATTAGTGAATTTAAAAAAGGAGGTATGTATGAACAATTTGAGATTGATTAAGAGATGGACTGTGGTCTTTGTTTTATTTTTGTTGTTGGGTGCCGGATTGGCACAAGCAGAAGGTGGATTAGTGATTTACTCCGCCGCTTCACCCGAAATGTCGAATGATCTTATTAAAGCTTTCAATACCAAACATCCCGATATTAAGGTGGATACCATTCGAGCAGGCTCCGGGGAACTCCTCACGAGAATCAGGGCCGAAGGGAGCAGGCCCCAGGGCGATATCATCATGGCCATTGCAAAGGAGAATCTTGAAATTATCAGAGATTTTCTTCAATCCTATAAAGTACGTGAGGCTGCCGCTTTCCCTGATGATGTGAAAGATACAAAGGAAAACAAGTACTATGGATTCAGCTTCAACATCCAAGCATTCATCATCAACACGAAAGTCTTGCCCTTGAGTGATGCACCGAAAAGTTGGAAGGAACTCGGTGAAAAGAAATGGCGTGGCAAGATTATCTTGGCCAATCCTGCCCTCTCCGGATCAGCCTATGCACAACTCTTTCAGATGGTAGGTCTTTACGGATGGGATTTTATCAATAGTATCAGGAGAGTCTCTACCTTCGTACCGAAATCATCACTGGTCTACACCTTTGTCGGCCGGGGTGAATTTCCAATCGGTGTAACTGGAGAGGGAAATGTATTTACTGAAATAAACAGAGGACACCCGGTTACTGCTGTCTATCCTTCTGAGGGAACGGGTCTTCGATTTGATGCTTCTGGGATCATAAAAGGGGGTCCTAATTTGAATAATGCCAAGATATTTATGGATTGGCTGACAACGAAGGCAGCAATGTCCATCGTCTCAAAAGCCCCACATTTCAGAAGAATGGCACGGCCGGATGTACCACCACCACCTGGATTGAAACCGAGCTCAGAAATCAAATTCTTCAGTTATGACGCAATTGAAGCTTCCAAGAACAGAAACGCATATCTGCAAAAATTCGGTGAGATCTTTGCCCAGCGAAAATAGACAAATATTCCTCCTCGGGCATGGGTAACAGGTTATGGTTACCACGCCCATTCAATGTGATCTTATGACTCATTTATGGCAGACCCTACTAAGAAGAACCCCTCCGTCACACTTTCGATCCAAAGTCTCTCCAAGATCTTCGCTGGCAAAGATAAAAACGTAAAAGCATTAGACGATGTTTCTCTGGAGGTTCGGGAAGGAGACTTGTTTACCTTACTGGGTCCAAGCGGATGCGGAAAGACAACGACACTTCGCTGTATCGCCGGTTTTGAAAAACCAACAAGTGGAGAGATCGATTTTCTGGGAAGGGATTACACTTCGATCCCGCCTTTCAGGCGAAATATTGGAATGGTCTTCCAAAGCTATGCGCTGTTTCCTCACATGTCGATTTTCGAAAATGTCGCATACGGATTGAAGATACGCAAAACATCCCCAGAAGAGATAAAAGACAGGGTAAACCGTATGATTGATCTGGTAGGGCTTGTGGATGTACAAAAACGCAAACCAAGCGAGCTTTCGGGAGGTCAACAACAGCGAATCGCCCTTGCCCGTGCCCTGGTCTATGATCCTCAGCTTCTGCTGTTGGATGAGCCTCTCAGCAATCTCGATGCAAAACTGAGGGTTTATATGCGAGAGGAAATAAGAAGAATCCAGCAACAAGCAAAAGTGACCACAATCTATGTAACACACGATCAGGAGGAAGCACTTGCCATCTCAGACCAAATAGCTGTCATGCACGACGGAAAGGTCAGCCAGATTGGAACTCCCGATGAAATATATGAAAACCCCAACTCCATACCAGTGGCAGACTTCATCGGTCATGCGAATTTCCTTCAATGCTCCGTTATCAGCGAAAGTAACGGATCACGGGTTATCGCTTTCCCATCTGACGAGAAAATATCCTTGGACTTCAGCTCTAACGAACATCACGGCTTGTCTAACTCGGAAGGCGTACTTTTTGTGAGACCTGAACGGATTGAGATCACGCCACAGTCGGACACACCGAATTCGCTGAAGGGAACAGTAAAACACATACTTTATCTCGGGTCACTGGTTCGATATTTTATAGAGATCTTTGAGCAAGAAGTTTCTCAAGAGGTTCTTGTTGACCAAAATCGGCGAGTCAAGGGAATCCAGGTAGGGAATAAAATAGCAATCATTTTCGACGGTAAAGATGTCAAAATTTTTTCTTCAGATAAAAAATAATCGCTATCAATCCAGGCCTGATTTTTACGTGCCTGTCTTGAGAGGGATTTGGTAACATGGCAAACACTCTACGGCAACGGCTCCATAAAATTGAGTTGATTCCTTATCTGATTTTGGGTCTGGCGCTTCTGATTCTAGTGGTTTTTATCATCTATCCACTCTCCAAAGTTATTCTCAACAGTTTCCTGGTAATGGGGGAAACGACGTCAATAGAAAATCTTACCCTAGCCAACTTCACGCAATTTTTTTCATCCTCACTCTATAAAAGCGCATTTTTGAACACCCTGGTGGTGGGTTTTTCTTGTGTGTTATTTTCATGCCTGATCGGGATTCCTATGGCCTATTTTGTTGCCAGAACGGAAGTTCCATT
>DODH01000127.1:4277-4984 GCA_003545625.1 Nitrospina sp. | reverse complement strand
CACCGCTTTGAGTACACGCGATATTATCAACACTATTGAAACCACCGTAGCCAAACTGACCACCCTTGTCGATTTTATGTCCGGATTCGCCATCGCGGCTGGACTATTCATCCTCTCCGGCTCCATCGCTTCCACCAAGTTCAGACGCTTGCGGGAATCGGCAATACTGAAAATACTGGGAGCCCGGCGCAAAGTGGTCACCTCCATTCTGGCAATCGAATACGCCACATTAGGGGTCATCTCCGCATTGGTCGGCGTCGGGCTGGCACAGGGGCTTTCCTGGGCGGTTATGAAATATATGATCAAATCCGACTGGCATGTTCAACCGGCCACAGTTGCCTGGGCGTTTTGTTTCGCAGTTTTGATCACGGTGACCACCGGAGTTTTGAGTAGCCTGGATGTGATCCGTAATAAACCGTTAAAAACTCTCAGGGAAAGTGACAACTAATACAGATGAACATTAAAATAATTTTTCTGGCTGGCTTTTTCATCCTGCGCTCGGGTGTTGCCTGGGCCGAACCCTATGAAGCACCTCCCTGGGTTCCTCCCCCACCGCCAAAGTCCCGGGTCCACCTAGTTGATAATGGCGATGGAACACTGACCGAAACCAAAACCCGATTGATGTGGACCCAAAAGGACAGTTATGCCGATTTCGGAAAATGTTTGAACTGGTACCAGGCCAAAGACTATGTCAAAAATCTTAAGAC
>DODH01000127.1:0-3964 GCA_003545625.1 Nitrospina sp. | reverse complement strand
GACTATGTCAAAAATCTTAAGACCGGGGGGTATACCGACTGGCGATTACCCATGGTGGTTGAATATGGAATGATTTATGACGACACCAAGGAAAACAACATGGCCTGGGACCACGACCCAGACCTGCCCCTTCACCTGTCGGAACAATTCGCCGATGGCGCGGCCTATTGGTACTGGTCGGCAGAGTACGATGAAACTGATCTGACAGATTGTTGCACCCGCATTGCGTATTTCGTAACCGGCCGCGCTTTCTCGCGCAACCTTTCGGCCTGCACAAATGGCGGTGTCCGCGCTGTCAGGGGTTTGGACTGACCCCCTCAATTACCCCTTCGGGGCAGAAAGTTGAGAAAGAATATCACCGCCACACGCCTAGTGTTGGTGGATCATTTTAATAGCTTTGATGTGGGCAAAAATCGGTTGGCCTGGTTTGAGGTTTAAGTTGGCAAGAGATTTTCTCGTGATCGTTGCCAGAATCGGCTGACCGGCATCCAGCTCAATGTCAACGGAATATCCCTTGGGATCAAGGATGCCGATCTTTTTGACCTTCGCCTGCAAAATATTCAGCACACTGGTAACTCCCGCAGGAGGGGCGGTCGAAAGGCTCACATCCCTGGAATGGATGTGAACCCGCAGGTTTTGTCCCACAGCAATATTTTGTTTGGGAACGTTCAGGGTCTGCCCCATAAAATCCAGCCGTGTGAGCCCGAACTCTTCATCGTGCCCTGAGACCGATGTTTCGAGTACCGCTCCCAACTGCTCATCTCCCAGCACTTCCCGCAACCGGACATCCGAGAATACTTCCTCCACTGATCCAAAGTTTGCCACTTTCCCCGATTGCAAAATCACCATGGCGTCCACAAGTTGCAGGACCTCATCCACCGAATGCGTGATGTAGATAATAGGCGTCTTGAACTCATCTTCTATTCTTTTGATGAAGGGGATGATCTCGGCTTTGCGTTGCATATCCAGCGAGGCTAAAGGTTCATCCATGAGCAATAGTTTCGGGCTGGTGAGCAGGGCGCGCCCAATCGCCACCCGTTGTCTTTCTCCCCCCGACAATTTATCCGGAGTGCGTTTTAACAAATCCGCCAACCCCAGCACTTGCACCACTTCATCCAAGTGGAGATTACGCTCACTTTGCGGGGTACGTTGATAACCGTAGAGCAGATTTTCTTGAATACTCAAATGCGGGAACAGTCTCGACTCCTGAAACACCAGACCCACTTTTCTTTGATGGGTGGGAATGAAAATTCCTTCATCCTGCCAAACCTGGTCGGCCAGTTTCAGGGTTCCTGACGGAGCCTTTTCCAGTCCCGCCAGGCAACGCAATAAAGTGGTTTTACCGGAACCGGAAGGACCGAACACCACCGTAACACCCTTGGCCGGGAGGTTCAGTTCCACATCCAGGTTAAATCCCGGATAGTTCATTTTAAAATTTGCTTCTAACATATCTGTCATATCACCTGTACCGGTAGTCGCCGGTTGATGGAATAAACCATCACCAGAACCAGAAAAGAAAATATTAAAAGACCCGCAGAAAGGGTATGCGCCTGGGTATATTCAAGCACTTCAACCCGGTCATAAATTTCAATGGAAATCACTTTGGTCTTTCCGGGAATATTGCCGCCTACCATCAACACCACGCCAAATTCCCCCAGGGTGTGAGCGAACCCCAATACAACCGCAGTCAGGTAACCCCGGCGAGCCAGGGGACTGATGACCGAAAAAAAAGCGTCCAGGCGGGATGCGCCCAGCGACTGTGCGGTTTCCAAAGGAATTTTTCCAACCGATTCAAAAGCACTGTGAAGCGGTTGCACCACAAACGGCAGGGAATAAAGGCAGGAAGCAAAAACCAGTCCGGCAAAAGAAAAAGAAAGCGCAGAACCCGTTAAAGCCTGAACCGGACCGCCCACCCAGCCATTCGGCCCCAGCAGGATCAGCATATAAAATCCCAACACCGTCGGAGGTAGCACCAGCGGCAAAGCCACCACCGCCTCCACCACCACCCGGAAACGGCAACGGGTATGCGCCAACCACCACGCTACCGGAGTGGCCAGCGCCAGGAGAATCAACACCGTCACTCCCGCCAGTTGCAGTGATAGCCAAATGGGTTGAAAATCAATCAGGGAAAAATCCATTTTTTTTATTCCTCTAAAAAACGATAACCATAAGACTGCATCACTTCTCTCGCAGCGGAGCCTTTTAAATATTGCAAAAACTGTTTTGCCGCAGAATTAGCAAGCCCTGGTTTTAACAAGATGGCCTGCTGGGAAACCGGATCATGCATTTCCGCCGGTACCTCCCACCGGCTTCCCTTAAGCTTGAAGCGTGGGTCTTCCACCTGGGATTTGGCTACAAATCCCAGCCCGGCGTTTCCGGTAGCGACAAACTGCAGGGTTTGGGAAACGTTTTCCCCCTGCACCAGAAAGGGTCGCAGTTTTTTCCATAACCCTAACCGTTCCAGGGTCTGCTCTGCCGCCCTGCCATAGGGAGCGGTTTTCGGATTGGCAATCGCCAGCTTCCCCTTGTTCATTTTTTTTAAAGATCCCACCCCGCGTACTTTTTCCGCATCTGCACTCCATAAAACCAAAGCCCCTACGGCATAGGTGAACCGGGTCCCCTTCACACCCTGCCTTTCTTGCTCCAGGAGGGCCGGCCTTTTAGCATCCGCCGCCAGCAAAATATCAAAGGGCGCACCATGCAGGATCTGGGCATATAGTTTGCCGGTCGATGCCGAAATCAGGATCAGCGTGTTTCCCGTATCTTGCTTATAGCGTTTAGCAATTTCCTTGAGCGGATTCAAAAAATTGGACGCGACCGCAACATGGACCGACCCTTCCGACCAAGCTAATGTCGGCGCAACCAGAATGCCAACCACCATCCACGTTCTCAACCAGCCTATATTTACCATCGCTATTCCTTTATATATATAATGGTTGCTTCGTTATATATCATTAAATATAACGTATGTCAAGTTCTCTCCTTAGATTGCAGGCAAACCAATTTTATTATATTGGGACTCAAGTTTTAATGTTTTTGCCGATAGAGCCACTACGGATAGCTGTATCAACAAGGGGCCAAAACATGGAAGTTCAAACAATTCAAGCACGTGTACAAGTTCGGTTTGTCGGGAACACCGGCCGGTGCGAAGATTGCGCTGAAGAAACACGGCTTGAGGACGCGCTCAAAAGAGATGTAGAAGAAGACCGTGTCAGCCTGTCTCAGGCATCCCTCTCTTGCCAGCGGTGTATCCAAAACCGGTGAGGTAGAAAGCGGGGAAGAAAAAGGAGAGGAAGAACAAGATGGCCCAGCCTCCGCAGTCGGCCCCAAAACCAATTTAGAATTATCTGAAGAAGAGCGCCGGATACTGAATGAGCTCCGGGCGCGGGATGCCGAAGTGCGAGCCCATGAGCAGGCCCATCTTGCCGCTGCGGGCCCCTATGCCAATGGTGCGCCAACGTTTGAGTTCCAAACCGGACCCGATGGCAGGCAATATGCGGTCGGCGGGGAAGTATCCATCGATGCGTCGCCGGTTCCGGGAGATCCGGAAGCAACCGTCCGCAAAGCCCAAACTGTAAAACGAGCCGCCCTGGTCCCTCGCGACCCTTCCGAACAAGACCGGGCAGTGGCCGCCCAAGCGGCGCAGTTAGAGGCCCAGGCAAGACAGGAAGTCAAAGCCGAAAAAGCTGAAGAACAGGAGAAAGCCGCAGAATCCGAAAATGCCCCCTCTTCCATAGAAGAAAAAAGTGAGGCCGAAGAAGGAAGTGGTGAGGCAAATTCTGCGGGTGACAACGATTCAAGCGTTTCGAGTCAATTCGCTCGACGGGTAACGAACCGGTTTAACCCATCCAGCACCACTTCCGGCAATCTACTCAACATTATTTCCTGATAGAAAATAAAAAAGGGCCAGAGAGTCTGGCCCTTGAAGAAAATGGCGGGGTCGACGAGACTCGAACTCGCGACC
>DODH01000067.1:2308-2731 GCA_003545625.1 Nitrospina sp. | reverse complement strand
AATAATCTCATAACCCATTATATTTTGTGGCTATATGGCAGAGCCTTTCAGGCGAGCTGTGCAAAGGGCGAAGTTAGAACATATCGTCCCTCATATTATGAGACACACAGCAATAACACACCTAGTTCAAATTGGTGTAGATTTGCCAACAGTCCAGAGTATTAGCGGCCATAAAACCCCCAGCATGGTTGTTAAATACGCCCATCAAAATGGCAAACATATTGAGGCTGCCATGGACAAATTAGAGGAGCGTTACAAAGCTGTTTAGCTCAGTTTTTCTGACCCAGTTACACAGGAATTGCACATTTCCCAAACCAAAAGAAAAGGAGCTACGGCGACAATACCGTAACTCCTTATTTATTCAATGCCGAGGGCCGGAATCGAACCGGCACGAGGTTTCCCTCGAGGGATTTTAAGTCCCTT
>DODH01000067.1:0-1989 GCA_003545625.1 Nitrospina sp. | reverse complement strand
AAGTCCCTTGCGTCTACCAATTCCGCCACCCCGGCTTAGGTTTGCATCTGAAAAAAGTTCCAGCGTAGAATGGGGGCCACCGGAACTTGTGCGAGAAGAATGTTAGCAGTTTCCACCACAAATTCCAAGTTGCGCTTAAACACAATTTTTCATGATTCGACACTAAGATGAGAGATCCCAAACGAATACTGCAGAAACTGCTGGGTCCGGAAATGGAAGTCGAATCTTTTGCGGGAACTGGTGAACCTCTGGAACAGACGGTTGAAACGTTTCGCGACGTGGTCCAATGCCGAAAAGTCCGCAAATATGTGCTGGATCATTTCGGTTTCGACCTGGCCATTTCACCGGAGGTTTTTTACAACCTGCTGGATATCCCGCAAATCAATTATATTGAAACCACAAAAAGGGACCTGGAAGTGGAAACGGTTTCTTTAAAAGAAAACCGTGAGCCTAACGACCCCGTCTCTATCAGTAATTTGAATTCGGTGTTGCGGGAACTTTATGCAAGTCTTTTCCTGATCAAGGAACGACTCCGCAACGACACCCCCAATGCGGTTTTGATAAGAGAAATGCGTTCGGAACATATTGACCGGGCTCAACAACTCGCTAAAACCATCTCTGTATTGCACGGCAATTTGACAGGTTACCTGTTCACCGGATGGAAAGCAGGCAGAATCGAAAAAGAGTTCCTGTCCCTTTTCCCAAAATCGGCAAAGGCGCATCCTCTTAGAAGCACCTTCCCTCTCATTGAGCATGAACTTGAACTGTATCGCGAAGTTCTTAAAGTACAGAAAAAATGGGCGCCTTTGCAAATCGACCTGTTCGCCATACTCCGTAAAGAGGACCCTAAAGGACTAAACCTGCTTCTCGAAAATATTCAGGAGTTGGGCAACCGGTTGTGGCAGATCATTTATGAAAGTTCTGCCATACGGCAATGCGTGGGCCTTGCGGGAATTGATTTCGGAGACATCCAACCGCTGTTCGACAACGACAAAGTGCACTTGAATCCCCGCTAGCAGGTTGCATGAGAGGTGGCGAGCAAAGAATATTGGCGGCTTGATGGGCTCTTGCTAGTAGCCAGCGGCGGCTCGCCGCTAGCCTTTGACTTGGAAGCCTTCTACTTTGTCCAGTAGCAGGTGTTTGACAGCAGACATTTTTTGCGCTTCCCGGAGGGCCTCTTTTCCCTCCTCATTGATCCGGTTGAGGCGCAAATCGAGACGCACCAGATTGGTGAAAAGAGGAAGGAATTTGGCCAAAACCAATGCTCCCTCATCGGTAATCTCATTATCCGTAATGACCAGGTTCTGCAAACTCAAAAGATTGTCTGACACCGCGAGGTATTTAACCCCTTCGTTACCAATCCGGTTATAAAACAGGTTCAGCGAAGTCAGGTTAACCAGCACTTCAGACTGGGCAAGATATCTCACCCCCTTGGGACCACACAGATTGGTTCCAAAGGCCAAGTTTGTTAAAGGCCGCAAAAACTCCATGCGGGCGATGTCTTTAGCCCCATATTCCTTCAAATACTCGGCAGTAAGATCAAGGGTGAGCCCATCCTTGCTCAAGTGCACCTGGATAATTGACTCTGTTTCAGCTAGGAGCCTTTCCTGACCCATAGAGATTTTGTTCATGCTTGTATCCATAATTCCTATTCTCCAACAATATTTCCAGGCACCCAGTACGCAGACCCTGTACTGAGATTAATTCCTGATATGAACTTATACCAGCCTTTAACGATGCTACGATTATACACTGATTTTAGGCCCACAGGCAACAAGGCTACGCCTTGAGGAAATGAGCAATAGCTCGTTGAGCCAAGATAACTCTTTGCTCGCCAGCAAAAATTATAGCTCACTGGGTCCAGCGAGTTATGCTCATCATTTGCCTTCATGCCTCAGTTATATCCTCTTCATTAAATTTCATGCCCCGCATGGGGTAGAATGGGGTATCACGCTGGCGCCCAGTGGGTGGATTTTCTTGGATATTTGG
>DODH01000063.1:10631-14059 GCA_003545625.1 Nitrospina sp. | reverse complement strand
CTTTTGACGAAACGCTCGCGTTTCTGTTCGGGAAGTTCGGGAATTGTTTTACGTAGCTCATCCACCCATGCCTCACCGATCATTATGGGAACCAGGTCTGGGTCGGGGAAATAACGGTAATCGTGCGCTTCCTCTTTGCTCCGCATTGGGAATGTTTCGCCCCGGGCCGAGTCATAAAGGCGGGTTTCCTGTTTTACGGTATCACCCTGATCCAAAAGCCTGGTCTGTCGGTCCACCTCATACTCAATGGCTTTCTGGATGAATTTGAAGGAATTAAGATTTTTCAATTCTGTCCGGGTTCCAAACTCTTTTTGTCCAACAGGGCGAATGGAAACGTTAGCGTCACAACGCAGGCTTCCTTCTTCCATGTTGCAATCGCTGACTCCGGTATATTCCAAAATGGATTTCAGCTCGATCAAGTAGGCTCGGGCTTCTTCGGAAGAACGTAAGTCGGGCTCGCTGACCACCTCGCACAGAGGGACACCGGTCCGATTAAAGTCGACATAGCTCTTTCCCGGGCTCCCTAAATTTTCCCCGTGAATCAATTTTCCAGCATCCTCCTCCATGTGAATGCGGGTCAACCCAATTCTTTTTTTAGTGCCGTCAACATTGATATTGATATATCCGTTTGTTCCTAAAGGAAGCTCGAATTGGGAGATTTGGTAACCCTTGGGCAGGTCGGGATAAAAATAGTTTTTCCTTGCGAAACGATTCATCGGTTCAATGGTGCAATGGGTCGCCAGGCAGGCCCTCATCGAGGACTCGAGAAAACGTTTATTTAAAACGGGAAGAACTCCCGGCATTCCCAAACAGATCGGGCAGGTGTTTTCGTTTGGGGGAGAGCCAAATTCCGTGGAGCAGGAACAAAAAATTTTCGTTTTGGTTTTGATTTGGACATGAACTTCCAGCCCAATAACAGTCTCGTACTTCATTTGTGAACCCGTATCTCTTGTTGCCGGTAAGGGCCAAGTTGGCGTATCTCGATATTTTTCAATTGGTCCTGATTTTAATCACCCGGAGGGTTCCCGTCAAGCATTGTCGTCACTGGGCTGTGAAACCGCCATCCACGGGAAGAACCGTGCCCGTAATAAAAGATGACTCATCGCTGGCTAGAAAGAGGCAGGCGCTTGCCACATCCTCTGGTTTCCCGAACCGGCCAATAGGGTAGCCCTTGCTCCACTCCTGCATCAATGCCTCATCTTTCATGAGGTCGGCGGTCATATCGGTTTCTATCAGGCCGGGGCAAATGGAGTTGGAGCGAATGCCATAACTGCCGTATTCCACCGCGATGGACCGGCTGAATTGATTCAGGGCTCCTTTTGAGATGTTGTAAACCGCCACTTGGGGAACGGCGATGATGCCGAGGATGGAACTGATATGGATAATATTTCCGCTCTTTTGCTCCATCATTACAGGGAGCACCCTGCGGGTCAACTGGAACACAGCCCTCATGTTGATATTCATCATTTCGTCATACTGTTCATCAGAAATTTCGTGCAGAGGAGCTCCTTTGAAGAGGCCGGCATTGTTGACCAGTATGTCGATGCGATGGAACTTGCTCAGGGTTTCCTGAACCAGCCGGTCCAGATCTTCGCTTCGGGTCATATCTCCCGAAACCGTCATCGCACGGGAACCCAGTTCTTGGGCTGTTTCTTTCAGTTTATCTTCTCTTCGACCAAATAAAACTACATTGGCACCTTCTTGGTAGAAAGCCCAGGCACAGGCCTGACCAATTCCCGATCCCCCGCCGGTGATGATGGCTGTTTTGTTTGTGAGTCGCATTTTACTCCCCAATATTTAAAAAATAGAACATAAGGTATGTATAATAAGTTCGTTGGATTTTTACCATCATAATTCAAGTCCTGTCGTCTTTGCTAGTTGAATCAGGGCTTTCCATTGGCAGGAATCAATCGTGAAATACGCATATTATGGTTTTGGGGCTTTTATAGGGTTTGTTTGTGGGATGGGTATCAACCTTATTTTTTACTGGCTGGACCAGTCGGGGGTGAAGTTTGCCGGTTTCCTGATCCATAACTTCGGTTTCCTGGGAAAATACCTTCTCGAATTGATCAACGCCCTGCCAATTATCGGGGCGGCATTGGGGATTATTTTGATAAAATTCCTCTTCAACCGGGAACTGACCGAAAGAAGCGACCACCACTAGGCGTGGGGCCAATATGCAATCGCTTTATTTGGCGAGCAAGAAGTACAGGCGGCTCAACGAGTCGTTGCCCAGTTGTCCCTGTGGCTGGTAGCCACTAGGCCAGCGTCACGCTGGCGCGGAGTGAGGAATTAGTGATAGAATGAAAACCGGAATAGCTATCACCCAGGATCGAGAATGAGCAGAAAGTTTAACGAAAATATTTTAAAAGCTATGGAAGGCGCCCAGGAGGCGGTGAAAATATGCAAACAAGCCATGATTGATGCCAATGATGAAAGTTGCCGAGCCATGTATTCCGCGATCCAAAAGGATTGTGAAAAACATATTGAAATGTTGAAAGGAGAGATAGAGCTTCATAAAGTCCAAAAGAAATGGGATGACTGAATGCGTATTCTGATTGTAGAAGATGAGAAAAAAGTTTCCGGTTTTATTAAAAAAGGCCTTGAAGAGGAAACCTACGCTGTAGATGTCGCTATCGATGGGGAAGAGGGACTGCTGTTTGGTGAGCAGAATCAGTATGACCTGATTATTTTGGACCTCATGCTACCTAAAATTGACGGACTGGAAGTTTTATCCATTCTGAGGGACCGGAAGATTGAAACCCCCATTCTTCTCCTCACCGCCAAAGATTCTGTGGAAGACAAGGTGACCGGTCTCAATAAAGGAGCCGATGATTACCTGACCAAGCCTTTTGCGTTTTCGGAACTTTTGGCCAGAATCCGTGTCCTGCTCCGAAGAGGAAAAGTTGAAGCCCGGACGACACTGGAGATCGCCGACTTGACCCTGGATCTGGTCAGCCACAAAGTGAAACGCGAAGACCAGGAAATTGAACTCACCGGAAAAGAATACAGCCTGCTCGAATATTTCCTGCGAAACCAGGGGAAAGTGCTGACGAGAACGATGATTGCCGAACATGTCTGGGATTATAATTTTGATACCTTTACCAACGTGATCGATGTTTACGTCAACCATTTGAGAAAGAAAATCGATAAAAATTACTCCCAAAAGCTTTTGCACACCCTCCGGGGCGTTGGATACATAATGAAAGAATAGTCATGGCTTTCAAATCCATTCGGTCCAGGCTGACTGCCTGGTACGTCACATTACTGGCTATTATCCTCATTCTATTCAGCATTTTTCTCAATTATTTCCTATCCAAACGCCTTTACGAAAGTATCGATAACTCTTTGACCGTTTCGGCCACCGTTGTCGCCACCTCGGCGGTGATGCAATTCAATCGTTCGCCGTTGCCTGGACTCGACCGGTT
>DODH01000063.1:9218-10332 GCA_003545625.1 Nitrospina sp. | reverse complement strand
GCCGTTGCCTGGACTCGACCGGTTGTTCGAGCAGTTCATGGGGACCGGGAACCTTAACAAGTTTTACAGGATCTATGATGGCTCCGGCAATGTTGGGTCTCGATCCAAAAATATTGATGCTTCCAAGTTCCCACTATCCCAAGCCGCTTATACCGATGCCCTTAAAGGATTAAATTCCTACGAAACATTTCTCGTAGATGGCAAGCATCCTATTCGAGTTATCACCATGCCCATTTTGCGGGAAAAGAAACTGGTCAACCTGGTTCAGGTGGGGACTGCATTGGAAGCGGTGCAGGAAACCCTGAGCAACCTGAGGATACTTCTGTTTACCGCTGTTCCCTCGGTGCTTGTTCTGGCTGCGTTGTTCGCGCGGTTCATGGCCCGGCGTGCCCTGAAGCCTATATCCAGAATCATTCAAACCGCCCGGGATATCGGGCAGGGGCAGGAGTTGAACCAGCGCATTCCTGTGCTGAAAGTCCAGGATGAATTGGGCCAGTTGGCCCTGACTTTAAATGAAATGATGGATCGGCTGGAAAACTCATTTGCCCAGATGCGCCAATTCAGTAGTGACGCTTCGCATGAGCTGAGAACCCCGTTGACAGTTTTGAAAGGGCAAAACGAACTGGTATTGAGTAAACCGCGTGATCCAAAAGAGTACCAGGAAGTGATTGCCAGCAATCTCGAAGAGATCAACTATATGTCCAAAGTGCTGGAAGACTTGTTTGTCCTCTCTAGGTCCGATGAAAACCAGATTCATCTGAACTGCAAGCCGATGGAGCTGAGAGACCTGGTGGAGGAAGTGTGCAAACATGCCGAGGTGCTGGCCGGTGATAAAGACATCCGCATCATCATTGCATTTCTTGAGTCGGTGAAAATCAATGGTGATGAAGTGCGGCTCCGGCAAATGGTCTGGAATATTTTACACAATGGTATTAAATACACGCGACCGGGAGGCGAGTTGAAAGTTTCACTGCAGGATGAAGGGGAGTTTGCCCTGTTGTCGATACAGGATACTGGCATCGGAATACCAGAAAAAGATCTGCCGTCCATTTTTGACCGATTTTATCGGGTGGATAAAGCCCGGTCACGGGATGAAGGGGGTAGCGGACTGGGG
>DODH01000063.1:7101-8895 GCA_003545625.1 Nitrospina sp. | reverse complement strand
GGGGGTAGCGGACTGGGGCTTAGCATCTGCAAACACATTGCCGAAGCCCATAAAGGTAAAATAGAAGTCGAGAGCAAACTGGATGTCGGCACCCGCTTCAAAATCCGCATCCCCACCCTCAGTGAAGTTGGATGATGACGTTTTTGACCTGAGTGTAGTTTTCCAGGGCGTGAATGCCCATTTCCCTGCCAAACCCGCTTTGTTTGTAGCCTCCGAAAGGTGCGGCGGCATCGAAGATATTGTGGCAGTTCACCCACACAGTACCAGCCTTAAGTCCCTTGGCGACTTTGTGTGCCTTGTTGATGTCTTGCGTCCACACGCTGGCCGCCAGGCCATAAATCGTATCATTGCCGCGGGCAATGACCGAATCGAGATCTTCAAAAGGTGCGGCCACCACCACCGGACCAAAAATTTCTTCCGCAACGATTTTCATGTCCGGCTTAACATTTTCGAAAACGGTGGGGGCAACATAACATCCCGATTCCATTTCCCGACTCAGAGATTTGCTGCTCGTACGGGTTGTGGCTCCTTGCTGTTCTCCGGACCGGATATAAGTCAATACCCGCTCCTGTTGTTCGCGTGAAACCAGAGGGCCCATGTCGGTGTCCGGACACATCCCTGGTCCGACTTTGATATTGTTAGCCAGTTCCGAAACGCGCCCGATCAGATCCTCATAAACACTTTCATGCACCAGCAGGCGGGAGCCTGCGCAACAACATTGTCCTTGGTTGAAAAAGATGGCACCCGCTACTCCCTGGGCGGCGACATCCAGATCGGCATCGGCGAACACGATGCTGGGTGACTTGCCCCCCAGTTCCAGCGAAACCCGCTTTAAGTTTCCGGCAGATGATTTGATGATCTCATGTCCCACTTCGGTGCTTCCGGTGAAGGCGACTTTATCGACATCTTCATGGCGGGCAAGCGCTTCCCCAGCCGAACCGAATCCGGTGACTATGTTGACCACTCCATCCGGAAACCCCGCTTCGGCGAACAGGTCTGCGAGGTATAAGACGGATAACGGTGTCTGTTCTGCCGGTTTCAAGACCACGCAATTGCCGGTGGCCAAGGCCACGCCTAGTTTCCAGGTAGCCATGAGCAGGGGAAAGTTCCAGGGAATGATCTGGCCTACTACGCCCATTGGCTCACGCAGAGTAAAATCGAGAAACTCGGCACCCGGTGCGTAAGGAACACTGATATCAATCGTTTCGCCATGAATCTTCGTCGCCATTCCGGCGTAATAGCGGAAGTTGTCCACGGTGAGCGGTACATCCGCGGCACGGGCGATGGTCAGGGGTTTTCCATTATCCAGGGTTTCCAGTTGTGCGAATTCTTCGGACCGTTGTTCGATCAGGTCTGCCAGTTTCCAGATCAGTTTGCCTCTTTCCGATACGGTCAGTTTTCTCCAAGGTCCGTTTTTGAAAGCGTTTCGCGCCGATTTTACAGCTCGGTCGATATCTGCCTTTTCACCCTTGGGAACGCGGGTCAGGACAGTGTTGTTGGAAGGGTCCAGGACCTCAAAAGTATCTCCACTGGCAGAGTCGACTCGCTTCCCATCAATCAACAGTTTTTGTGGGGCGGCGAGAAAATCTTTTATCGCTGAAAGCGGTTGCGGTGTGGTTGCGATGGTCATGGCTGTCTCCAATTAGTCAGTCTTTGGAATCAAAAATAAGAAAGAGCAATCCCTATTTAATAAATTTTGACGGTACCTCAATTATTATATTGATCGGGAATGAAATAAAGGTTTTTTTTAAATTAACAGGAGGCGGACTCTAGTTAAAGGGGCAACAACATGTG
>DODH01000063.1:4249-6758 GCA_003545625.1 Nitrospina sp. | reverse complement strand
CGCCTATTGCTAGCGGCGGCCCGCCGCTATTGAATCCACACCAAGGGGCGGTATATCCAGGCTTTGTCGCCTGATGCGTCTTCGATGTGTACCCAATTGTCCGCGATTTTAAGGACTTTCATGGAAAAATATTTGTCCACAGGGGCCCAGCTCACTTTAGGATATTGGGTGCCGGGTCCTTCTCTGAGATTGGTTTGATTATTTTTGATGACAGCGCACTTATATTTCTGGGTAGTGAGGGGCGCATGGACCCAGTAATTGTCTCCGTCCAAATCCTGCAATTGTTTCCAGTTACCTTTGGTTGATAACAGTTTAAAAGGCATGTATTGGAATACCTGCCAGAGTTTTTCGTATTTAGTGCCGGGCCCTGTTCTTAAATTGGCTTTTTCGTGTTTGATGCAAAGAGCCATCGCGGGGTTTGCCATAACGAGTAACAGAGTAAATATCGAAACTGATAAGGAAACTTTAGTCATAGTGTTTTGTTGAGAGCTACTAGTGGGCTGAGTAACGAACCGGAAGCAGGAAATGGCAATATGCTACTCTGTAAGTGAAGGAAGAAGCCTGTTTTTTCCATGCGATCATCTTTCTTAAGCATATCAAATTATCAGGCCTTCATCCGGTTTTTCTTTTCTCTCAAAGGAAGCTCTCTTGATACAAATATTGACATTCCTGCAACTGATTTTAATTGTGGGGGTAGTCGTTTATCTGACTGTGAACCTGATTTATCTGGTTCGCCTTGAACCGGTTTCACATAAACTGGATGGCCCGCCGATGGTGTCGGTCTGTGTTCCGGCGCGAAATGAGGAGCGAGGAATCCAGGCTTGCTTGCTGTCCCTTTTAAAACAGGATTACCCCAACTTTGAAGTGATTGTGGTGAATGATCATTCCACGGATCGTACTGGCGAATTAATTAGGGATCTGGCAGAAAAAAATTCCCTGTTGATTGCATTGGAGGGGGCAGACCTGCCTGAAGGCTGGCTGGGGAAACCCTTCGCTCTGTATCAGGCTTTCCAAAAGGCAAAAGGAGAGATGCTATTGTTCACCGACGCCGACCCTGTTTTTGAACCTCATGCCCTCAGCACCGCTGTTTTTACGATGCGGGAACGCGATCTGGATGCGTTGACATTGATGCCCAAAGCGGAGTTCGGTTCGTTCTGGGAAAGAGCGGTGCAGCCCGTTATATTCGGATTCATTGCCTCTTTGACCCGTTTTAAAAATGTGAATGATCCCGATCACAAAAGCGCGATGGGATTCGGCGCGTTTCTGATGTTCAAACGGTCCGCTTATGAAATCATTGGCGGGCATGAAGGCGGAAAGGCCGATGTGCTGGAAGATGTGTTGATCGCCAAACGGCTGAAAAAGGCAGGACTCAAACTTCTCGTTGCCGATGCCAAGCGCCTGTTTTCCATTCGTATGTATCATGGTTTGCGTGAGATCTGGATTGGCTGGAGAAAGAATATGTTCCTGGCCATGAAACGGTCTGTCATCCGCGCCCTATATTATGTTTTCATGGTGCTGACGTTTTTGTTGACGCCTTATCTGGTTCTGGGATGGAATGTGGTGGCCGGGACCGGTATTTTGTGGACGGGGCTCTCCCTGTTAGGGGTGGTCATGGTTTCTGCGGCAACAATAAAAACCTGTGATGAACTGGGGCTGGGACGCAAAAATGCCTGCCTGTTCCCGATAGGCGCGGTCGTGATGGCGGCTATCATGATAAACTCCATGATCCAGATCCTGATTTTTTCCCGCACCGAATGGCGGGGCCGGGTCTATTCGGTGGAATAATTCAGCACGTTCCCAAAGACTGTTATTTTTTGCAGTTGGTTTTTCCAAAACGGCCCCTTGTGGCCGTAGTGATACAGATTTGGCCTCCTTCACCTGGCGACCAATTTTTCTGGTGGTACCGAACGGCCCAAACATAGACTTCATATTGGCTTAACTTGCTGGCATTGAGGGCAGACTTGTAGTTCCACTGGTAAAAATCGTCAGGCAGCCCTTTCCATCCGATGATGATGTGCTTGCCACTTGATTTGTACCACTCTACTTTTTTAACGTCATCCAGAAACTTGACACCTTTTGCCAAGTCCTGGGCAGCCAGCATTGAGGCCGGAACAAACCAGAGTGCTAGAATTAAAAGACTGACAATAATCTTTTTTGACCTTTTCATATTGCCTCCTTAAAGAAGAAAACTGATGAAAAAGGGACGAGTGTTCACCGCTTTCTTTCTATAACTATACCAATTATTAGCGCTAAATTGCACCATAAAAATTAAATTAACTATCTATGTGTAATTAAAGGCATTGCGGAGTTGGATTGTGTTTTCTATTTGATGGAAATTGGCTAAAAGTCCAAAATATTTGAGTTTTAAGGTTAGGTATAAAGGTGGTCGAGATAAATCTAAAGTTAATTTTGTGGGGAATAAATATTCTGTTGGGGATAAAATAGAAATATTCATAACATGGAAATATTCATTCAATCTTGGGAGGGTCCAGCGCCACGCTAGCGGCGG
>DODH01000063.1:0-3852 GCA_003545625.1 Nitrospina sp. | reverse complement strand
TTAGCCGCAGGACTTGTCCTGCTTGGCTTCTTGCCAGTATTGTTCCAGTTCTTCGAGGGACGTGTCTTTAAGTTCTTTGCCGCGTTTGGCTACTTCCTGCTCGATATATTGGAAGCGTTGAATGAATTTGTTGTTGGTGGTTCGCAGGGCTTCTTCGGCGTCGATCTTTTTGAATTTGGCGATATTGACCAGAACGAATAAGATGTCTCCCAGTTCGCCTGCGACATCGGCCTCTTTGCCTGAAAGTACGGCTTCTTTAAACTCCGCCACTTCTTCATCGAGTTTATCGAAAACGGCGGTGATTTCATCCCAGTCAAATCCATGCTTGGCGGCTTTCTTTTGCAGTTTTTGCGCACGCAGGAGTCCGGGCAGGTTTTTAGGAACCCCATCCAGCACCGATTCCCGGTGAGCATTGTTTTTTTCCTGCTTTTTGATTTCTTCCCATTGCGTGACAACCTGCTCCGGCGTTTCCAGACTTCCTTCCTGGAAAACATGGGGATGCCGGCGGACCATTTTTTCGCTGATGGATTCCACCACATCTTTGATATTGAACTCATTCCGGTTTTCAGAAATTTTTGCGTGAAACAGGATCTGGTAAAGCAGGTCTCCCAGTTCGTCCTTGATTTCCTCCGGATTATTACCGTCCAGGGCTTCGAGTGTTTCGTAGACTTCTTCGACCAGATAAGGTTTCAGGCTTTCACGGGTCTGGACCTTGTCCCAGGGGCAGCCGTTTTCTCCCATGAGGGTGTCGACAATTTCTGTAAGTTTTTTGAAAGCAGAATCGTTCATTTTTATCAAGCCAGAAATTTTAAGATGACCGAGTCGGCGAGAAAGATTCCTCTACGGGACAGGGCCATGCGGTTTTGGTTGAGAGTGATCAGCCCTTCGTCAAGCAGAGGGTCGATCACGTTGCCGTAAACTTTTTTAAAGGAAATCTGAAACCGGTTTTCAAATTCTTCAATAGGGATTCCCTTCAGACGCCTAAGGCCCAGCATAATGGTTTCGCCCATGGCGTGCAGGAGGTCCAACTTTTCCGTGGATTCTACCGCTGAGCCTTTTGCCTGCACTTCACGGATATAGCGGGAAGGCAGGTTGGTGTTCTTGAAACGCTCTCCATTTAAATAGGAAGAGGCACCTGCACCCAGACCAAGATATTCGCCGTTGTCCCAATAATTGAGGTTATGCCTGCACTCGAATCCCGGTCGGGCAAAGTTAGAAATTTCATATTGTACTAAACCCGCTGACGAAAAAATTTCAATGGTTGCCTGAAACATTTCCAGTTGGGTTTCTTCATGAGGCAGACTAAGGAGGCCCCGCTGCTGCAACTTGAAGAACGAGGTCGCGGGCTCAATCGTCAAACCATAGGCGGAAATATGGCTGGGTTTTTTTTTCAGTGCCTGCTGTAAATTTAATTTCCATTTTTCCGGCGACTGACCGGGCAGGCCAGACATTAAATCGAGCGAGAGGTTGCTGAATCCGGCCAAACGAGCTCGATCCACGGTGGTGTGGATTTCTTCCACACTATGTACCCGTTCCAGAAGTTTGAGTTCGTCAGCATCAAAGGATTGCACCCCGATGCTGATACGGTTGAATCCGAATGAACGGATTTGTTCCAGAGTCTCCTGTTTCACTGTGGCCGGGTTGGCTTCGATAGTGATTTCGCAATCCTTGCTGAGATTGTAATGGTTCTTCACTTTACCGAGAATTTTATCCAGGCTGGCTGGGGGCAAAAGGGTAGGGGTGCCACCGCCGAAAAACACGGTGGGGACTGTTTTGCCAGCCAGTTTTGGGGCGTAATGCTCGATCTCTGACAAAAGGGCCGAAACATAAACCTCCGATTCCTCCCGGTTTTCAGGATGGGAATTGAAATCGCAGTAGCCGCATTTGTGCAGGCAGTATGGAATGTGAATATATAATCCCAGAGAGTTCATGATATGATTGAAAAACAAAAGGGGTTCCAAGTTGTCACCAATAGATTCTATTTTACACTGTAGATTGCTCTTCATTTACATTTATCCTGGCACAACTGACAGATAATTATGACAGATCCTTTCAAATCCGGCTATGCCAGCATTATTGGCAGGCCAAATGTGGGCAAGTCCACACTTTTGAATCGTTTATTGATGCAAAAGGTGGCGGTGATTTCTAACCGGCCTCAGACTACGCGGAACAAGATCACAGGAGTTTTGCACCTGCCCAACGCGCAAATCATCCTTGTGGATACACCGGGAATCCATCAGTCGGAGAAGACCCTGAACGAAATGATGGTGCGGGCAAGTGTCAGCACTTTCTCGGACGTGGACCTGATTCTGGTGATGTTGTCTGCTGATGCGGGATTTTGTGATGAAGATGAATTTGTTTTGAATTCCATGAAAGGGATAAAAACTAAAAAAATTCTGGTGATCAACAAGATAGACCTGGTTGAAAAAAACAGCCTTCTTTTGTTGATGGATAAGATGAACCGGAAATCTTTATTTGAGGAGATCATTCCCATATCGGCACTCAAAGAAGATGGCCTGGATAGTTTAAAAAACCTGGTCTTAAATTACCTGCCCGAAGGTCCGGAATATTTTCCTAAGGATATGGTGACGGATTGTCCGGAAACCTTCCTTTTTGGTGAGATCATTCGTGAAAAGATTTTGAAGCTCACCCGGCTTGAGGTGCCGCATGCGGTAGCGGTGGTGGTGGAAGACATGCAGGAACAGGAAAATGGCGTGGTACGAATTGATGCCACGATTTATGCTGAGAAAGGTTCCCAGAAAAAAATCTTGATCGGTCAGGCGGGAAGCATGCTAAAAAGCATTGGACGACTGGCGCGTCTGGAATTAGAAAAACGCCTGGGCACCAAAATATTTTTAAAACTGTTTGTTAAAGTGAAAGCCAACTGGAGAGACCAGAGGCGAGCCATAAAGGAGTTTGGTTATACCCAATGATTCATTTTAAAACCGATGAAGAAATAAATATTATGAAGGAAAGCTGTCGGCTTGCAGCAGAAGTCCTGATAATGATCGAACCCTATGTGAAACCTGGGGTGACTACCGAAAGGCTGGATCAGATTTGTCACGATTTCATTGTGTCGCACGGGGCGGTTCCCTCGCCGCTGAACTACCGGGGATTCCCCAAGAGTATCTGCTCATCAGTCAATGAAGAGATTTGCCATGGCATTCCCTCCAGCCGGAAACTGCGTAACGGGGACATTGTTAACCTTGATATCACCACTTACTTGAAAGGGTTTCATGGGGATACCAGCCGTACGTTTTTCGTGGGCTCACCGCGTAAAAAAGCCGAAAAACTGGTGGGGGTTTGCAAGGAAGCCCTGCAAAAAGGTATCGAATGCGTCAAGCCCGGTGCCCGGCTGGGTGATATTGGGGCAACCATCCAGCAATTTGCCGAGGGCCATGGTTATACGGTGGTGCGCGAGTTCTGCGGGCATGGGATTGGAAATAACTTCCACGAGGAACCGCAGATTCTTCATTACGGAAATTATGGAGAAGGCCTGGAAATTAAAAAAGGCATGGTGTTCACCATCGAACCCATGATCAATCAGGGAAAATCAGATTTAAAAATCCTTTCCGACAAATGGACCGCTGTGACGGAGGATAGTAGCCTCTCGGCACAATTTGAACACACGCTTTGTGTTACCGATTCCGGTGTGGAAGTCATGACCCGCCTCGATGGACGGACCCAATTCTGAAAAACAATTTTCAGGGAATTTCTAAGAATTGATTATTTTGTAAATCAGAAATTCGCAACCCGTTCCTTCCTGTTCAAAAAAGTTTCAAAACCCTCCTGCTAAAATTAATCCCACAAGTGGGTTTTATTCTCCAGGGCTTGCCACGGTTTTTAAAATAA
>DODH01000032.1:2253-6262 GCA_003545625.1 Nitrospina sp. | reverse complement strand
ATGGCGTTAAGCTAAGTACTTGAATTTTGGTAGCCCCAAGGGGAATCGACCCCCTGTTTCCGGCGTGAGAGGCCAGCGTCCTAACCGCTAGACGATGGGGCCATATAAAATGGCAGGTGGTTTTTTTGGCTCAACTTGCGAACTTAAAAACTGTCTTTTTTCATGATGGGCGGACCGGTCCGGTTTTTCTTTTTCTCTTTACGGATCTTGTCTTCCGCTTCCAGGTCGCGTTTGTTCAACCCAAAAATCAGAAATACCATCATGGGATAAGCCGGTAAAGACAGTACCGCCCATGTCATCCAGAACTTGCCCCCGGCAGAAACCATGCCGCCATCGGTCCCTTCATTACCCCCTGTGCCAAAGGCCATAAACAGGACAAAGCCCAGGAGCATGCCCATTAGTGAAGAAACCGCCGTTTTATGCGCCACCTCACTCAAATATAGTGTCGACAAGAGCGGGAAATCGCTGACATAAGCACCGAGGAGCCCCAAGGTGAACATAATAAAAATTGCCATCATCAAAAAATCGTTGGTAACGGCAATGGTCGCCGCCAATTGGTAAATGGGAGCACAAAAAGCAAGAATAAATGGATTGCGATAAATATTCATAATTCCTCAACAATAAAAAAATGCGGAGAACCTCCCCCAGACAAGGAGTGGCTCGGGTACAAGGACTCGAACCTCGACATTCAGAACCAGAATCTGACGTCCTACCATTAGACGATACCCGAACGCTAATCCCCTGGGAATTCTAGTTTATAATAAATATAGATGCGAAAACTGTCAAGCGGAGAACCTCCGCGGGTAACTGGCAATAGCTTTAGCTGTCGGGAAAAAGGCTGTCTCGGCTTAAGGAACTACATATGCGTATAATTTCGGGCACTGCTAAAGGAACCCGTTTGGCCAGCCTGGGTTCTGCCGATATTCGCCCTACCCTCGACCGGGTTAAGGAATCGTTTTTCAACCAGGTCGGGCCGGGACTGGGGGGGATAGCTTTTCTCGACCTGTTCGCAGGCAGTGGAAGCATGGGCATTGAGGCCTTGAGCCGGGGTGCAGAAACTGTAATATTTATCGAACCCAAAGCAAAAGCCCAGCACATCATTCTGCAAAATCTGGAAAAGTGTAAAATGACACCTCCGCGCTGGGATTTGTTAAAATCGTCGGCCCTGACAGGCTTAAAAACACTCAAGGACCGGAAGCTCGACTTCGACCTGATTTATGTGGACCCCCCTTTCGCCGACAACTTGTATGAAGCGACCTTGCTGGGGCTTTCTCCATCGGGAATACTGCGCCGGGACGCGGTGGTGGTGGTGGAACATTTCCATAAAACCGTTTTGCGGAAAAATTATGATAAACTTAAATTTTACAAAGATCGGCGTTTGGGCGATTCCTGCCTTTCGTTTTTTAAATTTGAAGACTCCCCATACAAAGCATGACGGTTAAAGAAAAGAAAGAAAAAATTGTTGTCGCCATGAGCGGCGGAGTAGACAGTTCTGTCGCCGCCTGGATCATGAAGGAACGAGGGTTCGATGCTGTCGGGGTTTCCCTGCAGTTGTGGAACTATTCGAACTCGGACAACCGGTTCGGCACCTGTTGTTCGCTGGACGACCTGGCCGATGCCCGGCGGGTGGCCGAGCGGATCGGCATCCCCTACTACATCCTTAACATGGAAAAAAAGTTTAAGGAAGAAGTGGTGGACTATTTTATCTCGGAGTACATGCAGGCGAGAACACCGATTCCCTGCACGATGTGCAACCAGAAACTGAAATTTGAAGAGCTGATCCACAAGGCCGAAGCGTTCGGGGTACAACGCATAGCCACCGGACATTACGCTTCCATCGTCAAGCATCCTTCGGGGCAATTGCTGGTGCGCCGGGGTCGGGACCGGTTTAAAGATCAGAGCTATTTTCTGTTCAACTTGTCGCAGGAACAACTGTCACGACTGGAGTTTCCGCTCGGCGACATGGATAAAAAGGAAGTGCGCGAACGAGCCCGGCAATTGGGATTGAACGTGGCTGAAAAGGCCGAGTCGCATGAAATCTGTTTCATTCCTGATAACGACTATCCCCGGTTCATTGCCAAGCAGTTAAACGGGCAGGGCCTGAAGGAGGGAGAGATCGTCAATTCCGCAGGCAAGGTGCTGGGCACACATCCGGGCTATCCGGCTTTCACTATCGGCCAGAGAAAAGGGCTCAACCTTGGCGGACTCAAGGAACCGCATTTTGTGACACATATTGACCCGGTACAAAATCGCATCACCATCGGCCCAAAACACGAACTAACCCGGCAAACCTGCACGGTAGGCCAGGTAAATTGGAGTCTGGAGTTTTCTGGCCCATTCCACGCCGAAGTGCAGATCCGTTACCGGCACCAGGCAGTTGCGTCGACTATAACACCACTTGACGGCTCGCGCGCCAAGATCGAGTTTGACGAGCCGCAGATTTCCATCGCACCCGGTCAGTCGGCAGTTTTTTATCAGGATGATTGCATAGTCGGCGGTGGGTGGCTGGAATGAGCGAAGCCGTAAAAGTAGCCGTGGAGGCTGCATTGGCGGCAGGCAAGATCCTACGCGACCGCAAAGACAGCATCGGGGAAATTTCTTACAAAGAATTTTATGATCCGGTAACGGAGGTAGACCTTCTGTGCGAACGGACGGTGATCAACCGCATCAAGAAAACTTTTCCCGACCACGATATTCTGGCCGAAGAGTCGGGCAGTGCCGAAGGAAACCCATCACCGAGCAAATGGATCATTGACCCGCTCGATGGTACGCTGAACTATTCGCACGGCTACCCCTGCTATTGTGTTTCGATCGGATTGGAGCACGAAGGCCAGTTGGAAGTCGGTGTCGTGTACAACCCCTGTCTGGATGAGTTGTTTGTTGCCGAACGGGGCAAGGGAGCCACCCTCAATAACAAGTCCATCAAGGTTTCCACAATTCCCACGTTGAAAGAAAGTCTGCTGGTCACCGGGTTCCACCCCAAGGTGGCACATTCTCTGGACGATAATTTGAACCATTTCTGCCGGTTCATGAAGGCCTGCCAGGCAGTGCGCCGTCCCGGTTCCGCCGCGATGGACCTGGTTTATACAGCGATGGGCCGGTTTGAAGGATTCTGGGAACTCAAGCTCAGCCCCTGGGATGTCGCCGGGGGAATGTTGATCGTAACGGAAGCCGGAGGCACCCTGTCGAAATTTGACGGAAGCCCGGTTACGATTTATGATGAAGAAATCCTGGTCAGCAACGGCCTGATTCACCAGGAAATGGTGGATATTCTCCAGCATGACATCTGAACTTCCCCTCCCTTCCACGAAGTACCCCATGCGGGGCATGAAGGTTAAGGAAGAGGATATAACTGGGGTTGGGGGAATTTGATTTCCCTGCCTTTACGATGAAAAAAAAACTTCTTCTTATCCTGATTATTGCCGTTCTCGGTGGTTGCCAGACCACTCCGGTAAAGGACTGCACTAGTTGCGTCTATGACCTCTTTCTATGGAAAACAGCGGTGGATACGGTTGCGCTGGCCAACTTCCCTGATGAGGAATACAACGCCGTCGTGCATTATGTCGACTATTCCAACGCCTGGGTGACCTCGGGCAACGACATCCATATCACCGATGATCTTTTGTATAAATTGTCGAAAGAGCAGAGGGTCGCGGTAGCGGCACATGAAATTGGCCATTTAAAGGCGGGTCATTATTATTCCACGCTGGGAGTTTCCATTCTTACATCCATCGCCTTTTCGGTGGCTAATGTGTTTGTGCCGGGGGTAGGCTATGCGGAGTATTTGGTGAAACCGGTTGTAGTGGGTGGCTTTTCCCGCCCACAGGAATTGGAGGCCGATAAACTGGGGGTCGGCTATCTACAGAAAGCCGGTTTGTCTCCTTATTATTTTATTGAAGTGTTTCAAATTTTCCGCGAGGAGTCCGGAGGCAAATCGGATGAGGCCAGCTATTTCTCAACCCACCCGACAACGAGCGAACGTATTGAACAGATAAAAAGTTTCTATGAA
>DODH01000032.1:0-1874 GCA_003545625.1 Nitrospina sp. | reverse complement strand
AGACCCGCCTTGTAGAGAGCGATAAAATCATCGGCTTCCTTTTGCGTGACCACTCCCCTTTGCACACACCCAATCAGGAAACCGTCTATGCGTCCTGCGAGTTCATCGGCGCTAAACTGCACATAGTCCAGAACATCCGTTACATCTTCGCCTTCAATGATCTGCTCGTAGTTCAGCGACCCGTCTTCTTTAAGTGATACGTGAACCGTATTGGTGTCGCCGAACAGGTTATGCAGGTCTCCAAGAATTTCCTGATAGGCACCTGTGAGAAAAATGCAAAGGCAATAGCTTTCTCCCGGTTGCAGGGAGTGCACCCTCAATGTGTTTTCGGTTCCACGATGGGTGCCAATGAAAGTGTCGATCCTTCCATCCGAGTCACAGGTAATATCTGCAATCGTCGCATCGCGGTCGGGTTCTTCATGCAGGCGATTAAGGGGCACGACGGGGAACACCTGGTCAATGGCCCAGGAGTCGGGCACCGACTGGAAGACAGAAAAATTGCAGAAATATTTATCGGCCAGTTTGGTTCTAAGATTGCGGATATCATCCGGCAGGAATTTCAGCCGGGAACTGAGTTTTTCAATTTTACGGCAAATGCCCCAGTAAATGCGTTCGGCCATAGCCCGGTCGGTCAACGAGATCAAGCCAAGTAGAAACTGGTTTTGCGCCTCGTCTTTCAAATGGACGGCATCGTGCCACGATTCGATCAGGTTTTTATTGGAGGTGGAATCCAGCACATCAAAAACTTCTTTCACCACTTCCGGCGCGTCATCGGCAATTTCAATCTGCTCACTCCATTCCGGAAAGGTGGTCACATCCAGCACATTGACAACAAGAATGGAATGATGCGCCGTCATGGCCCGGCCAGACTCGGAGATGATGTTCGGGTGTGGCAGGTCTTCTGCCTTGCAGATTTCCAGCAAGTGATAGACCACATCGTTGGCATATTCCTGCACCGAATAATTGGTGCTGGATGCGAAAGTGGACCGCGACCCGTCATAGTCGATACCCAGTCCACCGCCAACATCTATGTACTGGATGTTGCATCCAAACTTCATCAATTCGGAATAGAACCGCCCTACCTCTTTGAGACTGTCTTTGATCCTGCGGATGTTGGTGATCTGGCTTCCCAGATGAAAGTGAATCAGTTTGACACAATCGAGAATATTTTTACTTTTGGCGATTTCCAGGGCTTCCATCAGTTCCATTGTGTTCAGTCCAAACTTGGAGTATTCCCCGGTTGATGAGGACCAGCGCCCCTGCCCTGCGCTCACCAGCTTGATGCGGATTCCGATATTGGGCTGCACTCCCAGTTCCTTAGCCACTTTATCGATCAATGCCAATTCATCGAGTTTTTCCACAACGATAAAAACCCTCTTGCCCAGCTTCTGGCTCATCAACGCCAGACGTATAAAGGCTTCATCTTTATAACCATTGCAGACCAGCAAGGCTTCCGGATTATCAAGTATGGCAAGTATCGCGTGCAATTCCGGCTTGGAGCCCGCTTCCAGTCCGATATTGAAAGGCTGGCCAAATTTCACAATCTCTTCCACCACCTGCCTTTGCTGGTTGACCTTGATGGGGTAAACGCCGTGATACTGACCCTCAAATCCATATTCATCAATGGAGTTCTGAAACGAGTTGGCAAGGTTGGCGATGCTGGCTTTAAGTATGTCTGAAAAGCGGATAAGGACCGGCAGAGAATATCCCTTGGACTGGATATCATCGACCAGTTCCTTGAGGTCTATATAGTGCGTGCTCTTCTGGTCGGGGTGCACAACAATATTCCCCTTGGAATTGATATCAAAATAACCCGCCCCCCAGCCTTTGATATTGTAGTGCTCGCGGGCTTCGTCAATGGTCCATTTCGTCAT
>DODH01000004.1:12775-13100 GCA_003545625.1 Nitrospina sp. | reverse complement strand
TTTGTTGCTTTTTTCTTTGTTGCTTTTTTCTTGGCTGCCATCAAGATCTCCTTTCCTACGTCATAAGTATTCGTTTCAGCGCCCGAATACTGTTTAACATTTTATGCGATAAGCATTTGATGTCAAGCGAATATTAAGGAAAATTAATGTTTTAGGCGGGTTGCCAGATTATCGTGAAAATTGCGAATACGACACTGGCAGGTACTGTTTTTATGAAACCTCGGGAAACCCGCATAAATACAGGGTAAAACACCTTGTTTGGGTTTTTTGAGTTTTTGCGAGTATACTGAATTTGTTTGCTGAATGCTTTAAGGAGTTTAAAAAA
>DODH01000004.1:9689-12438 GCA_003545625.1 Nitrospina sp. | reverse complement strand
AATTAATTTTTTTATGAATATTCTGCTCGAAAAGTTAAAGTTTAACCAGTTTGAAACATTTCCTGATTTGGTCCATGCTGTCAGTCCCCGTTATTTCGAAAATGATCAAGGTGAAATGGAGGAATTTTCTTTTCGAGGTGATGATGAATTAGAGAAAACAAGAGATCATTTGAAAGGGTTTTTAGAATCCATTGGGATAATAAACAGCAGCCTTTTTTTTGTTAACCAGGTTCATGGCGACAAAATTTTCATATTGAATGATGCGGACCTCACTTTTAGTGAGACGATGAGAATTTCCGCCGATGCTTTGTTGACTCATATCCCTGGAAAGGCCATTGGAGTTTTTACTGCCGACTGTCTTCCAATTTTGATTTACGATCCGCGATTAAAAGTGATCGGGGCTATTCATGCCGGCCGGAAGGGGTCGGAACAAAGTATTCTTTTTAAAGTAGTTAGGGAGATGGGTCGTGTGTATGGATCTCGCCCTGAAGAGCTGGTGGCGGGTTTTGGGCCGGCGATCGGAGGATGTTGTTATGAGGTGGATGAGGACTGCGTTCAACCTTTAAAAAAAATGTTTCCTAATGAGAAGGGTTGGTTGCGGTCTGGTTTGTCTGGTAAATACTTTCTCGACTTGATTGCGGTGAATAAAATGGAAGGTGAAAAAGCCGGTCTTCTTTCGAAAAATATTTTTTCAATGGATCATTGTACTTTTTGTTCCGCCCGAAAAATGTATTCCTATCGACGCGAGGGAAAAACAGGAAGAATCCTTTCAACAATCATGTTGCGCCCATAACCAAAAAATTTTTATTATTGCAGGATTATGATCGATAAAATAAATAAAGAAAATTCATTGGGCAGAGAGACCTTGCCATTTCCAGTGGATTGGGTGAGAACCCAGCCACGTAAGGTGGAAGATATTTTGTCCGGCCTGTCAGTGGAAGAGCAGGTGCGGACTATTCTTGGGCTTGATCCATATCTCCAGCAGAATCTTCTCATGCTTTCCGAAAAAGCAGTTGAGGTGACTCGGTCACTTCCTGTGGAGGAGATTTATAATTTGATCAAGGAAGTGGGGAAAGAAGATTCCCTTCTGGTTTTATCCATGGCTTCTCCGGATCAACTCCAATACATTTTTGATTTGGAATGGTGGCAGGGTGACAAGTTCCAACCTAAACGGGCTTTGGATTGGATCGTTTTGCTGGATCAATGTCAAGATCCTGAAACTCTGGAATGGTTTTTGAGCGAGGATTTTGACCAAAAGGTAGTGTTGCTTCAGGCCTTTTTTAAAGTCTATAAGAAGGATGAAATGACGGATTCCTATGAGGGGGTGGAGGGGCTGGAACATTTTAGCCCTGATGGAGTCTATGATATTTTTTTCAAGGTTGAAAACAGTAAAGAAATCAGAAAACTTTTGCTTTTACTTTATGAAAAGGATCAACGCCTTCTGCACGACCTGCTGGAAGCGGTGATCTGGTATCCGGTTACCCTTACGGTAGAGAGAGCTTATCAATGGAGAATGAACCGCACCAGCGAAAGAGGTATCCCTGAATTTCAGGAGGCGATGGGTATTTACAGTCGTCTGGATCCGGAAACTTTAAAATTAAAACTGCCTTCACTGCAAGAATTTCCCGTAAGCCGCTTCAGGCTTTCCCCACGATATCCTCTAGCCCATTTAGATGAGACTCTTTTTTTCACCCAATGTCTCGCTATTCTGGAAAACGAAAACCGCCTTGAAACCCTACGCTGGGAGCTGGTGTGCCTGGCCAACAAGGTCATTGTTGCCGATGGACTTGATTTGTCATCCATGGATATCCGTCATCGAGTTCTGCGAAAAACACTGGGTTATATAAACATTGGTTTGGAACTGGGGGCAGAAGGGGACCCTGAAAAGGGAGCCGCCTTGCTGGATAAGGTTTGGATACAGTCATTTTTTCAGGTGGGTTACCAACAATTGAGACAGGTTCGATCTGCGGCAAGAACCTTCATCAATGAAAATGGTACATATATTGAGTATTTTATTTCATCGGGAGACAAGGAAAGGCTGGGGGCTTTGGTTTTTCGGTTTCCGCAAGTTGCTGAAATACTCGGGGATTCCTTCAATTGGCGGGATCCGGAATGTATTAAAGATATCCAGGCTATCAATGACTTTATAAACCGGTGGAAATTTTACAGCCGTTTCGTAAGGCAAGGGTTGGGACTGAGCGAGTCAACACTTTCGTCTTCGCTGGGAGAATTTGATTACCCGGAGAGCCTGGATGCCATGAACCTTTTAACTTTGGTGACCACAGCGCTGGCGCATTATGTTTTATTCAGTCGGATATCCTGTGATCCGCTTCCCGGTGTAGCGGCACAGAATTTTCTGGAAATGATTTTTTTGCCTGGCATTTTCCGGGATGAGGCAAAGGTGTGCAATGAAGACCTCATCGCCTCCTTCGAGCAGGAATTGTTAAAAGCTCCCATGGCCTGGACGGACCCGGATAAGACGTGTTTGCAGGAATTGCTCCGCGAATGCACTAAAAACCTTGAAGCCCAGTTTGGCAGTCTGGACCTGACCCGCCCCGTAGACTGGAAATTTACCCAAGGACTCTGCATCTCCTCCTCCTAGCTGCTAGCCGAAGGGGCAACTGGCCGTAGCTCAATCTGGCGAGAAAAGAGTTGTCTCGGCTGAAAGAGTCCTTATTCAGGGGTTACAGACAAGAACTCTTAAAGCCGAGATGGCCTTTTTCTAACCCATAAAAGCTATTGTACCCCT
>DODH01000004.1:0-9353 GCA_003545625.1 Nitrospina sp. | reverse complement strand
GGGGCATGAAGGCTGATGAAAAATATAACGCACACTGACCCTACGCCGAGTAGGAATTTTTATTTTAAAATGGGGCGAAAAAGTGTAGACTTCGCACTTCACATGAATTCCGAGCCAGAACCCTTTAATCATGTAGAGGTGAATGATGACCGATCCCAAAAAATCTGACACCCCGAAAGAAGAACCCGCACTTTGGGAGTCCTACGGCTCTTTTCCGGTCTGGCTATTGAAGCTGATTAGTGCGCTGACCCCAGATTTTCTCATATCGAAATCTCCGGCTCCCAAAAGAAAACTTCCCCAGTAAACTTAATATTTTTCTATTTTGATGAAACCCATTCAACGGGCATTGATAAGCGTATCGGATAAAACCGGTATATTGGATTTTGCTCTCAAACTACAGAAATACGGTGTCGAGATACTTTCCACCGGTGGGACGGCCGATTTGTTGCGCAAGGGAGGAGTCCCCGTGATTCAGGTATCCGACTATACCGGTTTCCCTGAAATGATGGACGGGAGGATCAAGACGCTTCACCCGCGAGTCCACGGCGGGATTCTGGCCCGCAGGGATGTGCCAGGGCATATCAAGGCGATGGAAGATCATGGAATCCGGCCTATCGACCTGGTGGTGATCAACTTGTATCCGTTTGAGCAGACGGTAGCGCGAAAGGATTGTTCTTTGGAAGATGCTATCGAGAATATTGATATTGGTGGCCCTGCAATGGTCCGGTCAGCGGCAAAAAATTCCAAGGATGTGGTGGTGATTGTGAACCCGGCTGACTACAGCGAGGTTTTGAATGAAATGAAGTCTGGGGAAGGGGCCGTGACACTAGATACACGCAGGCGGTTGTGTCGGGATGCGTTCGCACATACGGCGCGTTATGATTCTTTGATAGCGACCTATTTGACCGAAAAATGGGATGATGGTTTTCCTCCTATATTAAACCAGCCGTTTGATAAAGTGCAGGAGCTCCGCTATGGCGAAAACCCTCACCAGTCCGCTGCGTTGTATAAAGAAAGTTCACCCTTGCCATCCGAGATTATTTCCGCCAAACAACTTCAAGGCAAGGAGTTGTCTTTTAATAATTTTATTGATTTAAATGCTGCCTGGGAGTTGGTCAAGGAGTTTGATAAGGGTGCGGCAGTGATTATCAAGCATACCAATCCATGCGGGGTGGCGATAGGCGAGGATCAATTAAAAACTTTTGTCGGGGCCCGTGAGGTGGACCCGGCATCAGCGTTTGGAGGAATTCTTGGGTTCAATCGACGGGTTACTGCCCAGACGGCGGCGGAGATCGTTAAAAACTTTGTTGAAGCCGTTGTGGCACCCGGATTTGACCCGGAAGCTTTGAAATTGTTCGCCACGAAAAAAAATGTTCGCCTTATGAAGATGCCGGAAATGGAATCTCCTGCAGATGCTGGGAAATTTGACTTGAAACGAATAGGTGGCGGCATATTGGTCCAAAGTCGGGATATGTTGACTTATGTTGAGGATCAACTCAAGGAAGTTAGCACAAGAAAACCCGATGACCGGGAAATGGAGGATATGAAATTTGCCTGGATTGTAGCCAAGCATGTTAAATCCAATGCCATTGTTTATGCCAAAGACCAGGAAATTCTTGGTATCGGCGCGGGTCAAATGAGCCGGGTCGATTCTGCCCGCGTTGCGGTTGAGAAGGCACGCAAACCTTTACAGGGAGCGGTAATGGCTTCGGACGCGTTTTTCCCCTTCCGGGACTCGGTTGACGAAGCCGCGAAAAATGGAATCACGGCCATCATTTCCCCTGGCGGTTCCATTCGCGATGAGGAAGTTCTGCACGCGGCTAACGAGCACAAAATAGCGATGGTGTTTACCGGCACCCGCCATTTCAAACATTAGCCCACTCCCACCACTGCGGGGGTATTCCGACCACGCCTGACAGGGCGCTGAAAAACCCCCATTATTGCGTTTCCCGGTAGTTGCTCTCCTGCAGAGTTTAATCTTTGTTATAGTCTAGGGGTAAACAGTTTTTACCAAAAGCCGATAAGTTATGAAGGCAATTTGTCAAAATGATTTTTAGAGATTCCTTGAACTAATTCATAAAAAAAACTATGAAAAAGCTCATTCAATTGATGATTTTAGGGGGGCTGGTTTTTGGCGGATGGCAGGCTAACCTTCGCTGGGAAGAGTTCAAACCCGTGTTGGCGGAGTTAGAGGAAAAGCATCCGGGAAAATACGCAAAAATGGTTGAAGAGGCCAAGTCTTTTCACATTAAAGAAACCCAGCGGCTTTACCATGAAATTGAATCCATGACCCGGGAGGAAGTGATCACCCTGCGTTATGAAAAATGGCAAAAAAAACGAAAAGAGGACAAAGAGTTCAACGAAAAATATTACGATGACGAATTGCTGAACCGAATCGAGGTTCAAAAAGCTCTCCTTAAAGATTACCAATCCCGCATGGATGAAATACGCGAGCTGAACGATCACCAACCTGTGAAAGTCCGGTTTGAGCAATGGAAAAAAACCAAACCTTGGAAGCAAAGGCTCATCCTCCGCGAAAAATGCGTGAAGTATGTAAAAATGGAAATAAAAGACAGGGAGGCTTTCCGCCGGGGTCTGGAGATTTCTAAAGTTTCAACCCTCATGGCCCGGCTTTCCAATAAACCACTTCCCGTGGAATTGCTTTGCAATGACCTGGTTCCGGTGGCGCAGTCTGACCAGAAGATGGCGATCCTGCGTTTGAAAGAAACCTTGACCTTTGACTACTATATTCGGTTATTGGAAGAGGTGGGCATTCCCCAGAAAGAAATCTTTTCCTTCAATGACGAATTGAAAGGGAAAATAAGGAATTTCAACGACTCCTGAATTCAACCACTAGGCGTGGGGCCAATGTGCTATAGCTTTCCGTTGCTGGCACTAGGTTACTCGGCCTAAATAAGCCATTGCTAGCCGCAGGGGTAAACTGGCAAGAGCTTGGTTGTGCCGAGATAAGCTTCTGCTCGCCAAATAAAGCAGCGTCACGCTGGCGCCTAGTAGTTAGGACGTTTTTTGGGGTTGTTCTTTTTCCAAGGGGTGGGTTTGTTTTGAGTTTTCCGTCAATTGAGCGATGGCCGTTGCCAACTGTTTGATTTCGGTATTGGACTTGATTTCGGGTAGCTCGGTAGTTCCATGCTCCTCCGCAAACCGTACCAGTTTTCTCAGCGGTTTTATAATCATGCTGACGGTATAGAATCCGCCAATAATACAGACAAGAGTTCCGACCAGGGCCATTCCGAGCATTTCATTTTTCAATTGCACGGCACTGCGAATGATCCGGTCTTTTAACAGTTCTATTTGATCGGGTGTTAAAGTCTGGGTATCCATGGTTCCCACAATTCTCTCAACCTGTCCCAGTTGGACGTAGAGAAAAAACGCGGCATAGCCCAGGCAGGAAATGACAACGATGTAGCCGGTCATCAACAGATTGATGATGCTCTTCTTTTCTCCCGGAAGTTCGTCTCGAAAAATGGAATTTCGCTTCATGATTTACCGGGCCTCTTGAATACTGAGAAAAACCGTTTTCCCAATACGGGGTAGAGGGACGCTTTCTTGTACCGGCTCCAGGTTTTTTTTAACCTGTTATAACGCTCGCCCGTTGAGGGATGTGTGCTCATAAATATGGAGTTTCCCCCTTCTCTGCTTTTCCCCAGTTTGCGAATAAAGTTCTGTAGTCCGCCTGGATAATAGCCCATACGATAGGCGAATTCTCGCCCATACCGGTCTGCCTCAAACTCCAGGTTTTTATCCAGGCCCTTGGTAAAAAGGACGTTGGACACTTCATCGATCAACTTGTCAAACAAGCCGGGGTTTTTATCCATCACCGTGAGTGTCAGGGCACTGATCCCTTGCAAACTCCGACTTCGCCCTAAAGTTTGCAGAGCATGCTTTTGGCTGATATGGGCGACTTCATGAGCCAACACACCGGCTAACTGTGCCTCGTTTTCGATCATTCTTAACAATCCAATACTGACAAAGACGTAACCCCCGGGGGTCGCGAAAGCGTTGGGGGACGCGGTGTTTAAAATCGCAAAATGGTAATCGATATCAGGGCGGGTGGAAACATCGGCAACAGCTTGTCCCACCAGATTGATATAACGGAGCAACTTGGGATCGTCGTAAGCGCCTCCAAACCGACTGAACACTTCCACAGCCAGCCTTCCACCTATGGCTTTTTCCTCCTTATAGGCAATGGGTTGAAGGGCCTGAAGGGTGTTCACGCTTTGTTTGAGAATCTTGGAGGTTTTTTTATCAAATATTCCCAGTGATTGGCCTAAACCGATCAAGCCATCGTTGCCGGTGTTTTGTTGCGCTTCCGGCGGAGGAGCCTTCGGTTCTTCTATCGTGATATCCAATTCCTCCTGTCGTGGTTTGGGTTGAGGTTGAGTGGATTTTTCCACATCCTTCAGGAACCGGTCCAGGTTGAAAGAATAGGAGGGGACTACCCATAGCAAAAGTCCCAAGACCCACAGGCAGAAAAAAGAAACTCCAAATATTTTTAAATTATTTTTGTGCATGATGGATTTTTATTGGGAATACTCACCCAGTTTTCCTTCTTCAAGAAATCGGTCCAGTGCTTCGGGCCGAACTTTATAATCTTCCATATCTTTGACCGCCTGAATGCTTTCAGAGGTGGCCCCTTTTTTCCGGGCATGTTGCTCTGAAATAGGGCTCAAACCCCTTATGCTGGAGCCGGAAGCGGATTCCCGTGCGGCTATTCTCTGGTTCCCCCCCAGAGTCCCCAGCACATCTCCTTCTCCCTGTTTTTGGGCCGGGGCTTTTTTGGAAAGCTTGAAGCGAAAAATCCAGCCGGTTTTCCCGCCTGCGGAAACCTGAAAAAATTTACGGGATTTTTTCTTCACCTTTACCGGAGTTCCTTGCTTGAGCCGGACCAATACTTTCGATCGTGCCGAAGCTTCGGCTTGTAGTTTGGTGGACGATTTTTTAACATACCAGGTCTCGGCTGTTGCCAAATGGGGAAGTAAAAGCATCAACATTCCTGGCAGAATCATTGAAAACCGGATAAAAAGGGATTTAGGCATGGAATGATTTGTAACAAAGTTTATAGAGTGTTTCAAGCATCTCTAGAAATTGCTTTTAGCCATGAGCGGCCCTTATGAATTTTGGGCACGAATAGTAGCCCAAAAGGCATGCGAGTTGCTGTAGAGAAAATGTCCGAATAAATAAAGATATCCTTAAGCTTCTCCCAAACCGGGCCAAACGTCAACCCCAATTTCCGCTAGGCGTCAGCGAGTCGCCGGTGGCAACTGGGAAAAAGCTTTTTTGAACCGAGACAATTAATTTTTAGCCGAAGAGAGTTTTTGCTAGTTACCCCCGAAGGTTCTCCGGGCGCCTAGTGGAAGGCTTTTTTTAATCGGGACCAGTTGAAGGCCGAGCCGGGATCGTATTTACACTCGACTCCATTTTCGCCTTTTTGCACATGGGCGTGGCCCAGGATGCCGGAAAATTTAGAGTAGTTTTTTAATCTGTCGAGAGGGTGTTGGCCGGATTTTTTGTCAAAGGGCACTTGCAGTTTAATCCCAGGCAGAAGGCAGTTGATTCCAATGCAGAGTTTGATCAAGGCTCGATACTGTTCCTCGGTAAAATCCCACATGCGCACCACTCGGCCATTTATTTTTTTGCTGAAGTACCCTCTTTCACCGTAGACGCGTGATGGGGTGGTTTGGAAGTCGGCTGTTTGGAGTTTTTTTCGGTAGGCATTGGGCAATTCCAACACCCATTTCCCTCTTTTCTTTTGGTATTTATCCCGGTTGGTAGGGAGCCATTCGGATTCGCGAGCCAAAGCCTCCCATGCAAGGTTTGCTATTTCGACATGAACAGCCCTTTCGTTCCCTTGCCGGTCATCTGCAGGCGCGGTATTGGTTTTCCAGTACAAGTCACAAGTTTGGTAAAGGGTGCCATCGAGATCCAGATAAAAATGGCATCCCTTGAAGGTGCTTTCCGCCATCAACTGGTGGCAGTGGTAGGAATTGTAGCAACCGTCATAATGGAGCACAAACTGGTGAACGCACTGAATCAATTCTTTGAATGCTGATTCGGGTTTCAGGATCTTATAGGCCGAATCTTTTCTGGATGGCGCGTCATTGAGCTTGGGGTCGTGATGGGAACAGTTAGACCGGCCTCTCTTGTTAGGGCAAACAAACCCTTCGTTTTCGTTCCATAAAACTACACGGGTTCCAATGTCTATTTTTTGGCTGCAGGAAACGATATTTTGATTCATAACTTGAGCGGAGAACCGGTATTTAGCAAAGGTTCGTTAAGCCGAGATAACTCTTTGCTTACCAGATAAAGCCATTGTTAGTCGGCCCCATGTCTAGTGGAATTTATTTTCTGCCGTGCCTCCCCAATGAAGTTTTTTTCTCAGGGTTTGATAATAGTTTTTTCCAGAGGCCTGTATCAGTTTCACCGAGACACTGGATTTTTCTGCTTTAAGGATGTCACCAGACTTCATCGCGTAACCCATCTTTCCGTCGAGCGTTATTCCGACATCTTCGTCTTCATGGCGCTTGGTCAGTTGTACTTCGATCTTGGAGGTATCGGGAATGACAATGGATCGGTTTGTCAGGGTAAAGGGACAGATCGGACTCAACACCAAAGCATGCATACTGGGATGAATGATGGGTCCTCCCGCTGAGAGGGAATAAGCAGTGGAACCTGTGGGTGTGGCGATTATTAATCCGTCGGCCCGGTATGATGTCATGGGCTGGTTGTTAACCTGTACTGTGAGATTTACGATTCTCGCCAGGGCACTCTTGTTGATCACAATATCGTTCAATACATTAAAATCATGCAATTTAGTTTCATCGCGCCAGAGGGAGGCATTCAGCAACATGCGGTGTTCAATTTTGCACTTACCGGTCAAAGCATTTTGCAGGGTTGGATAAAGGTCCTCCTGGGTGGTTTCGGTCAAAAAACCCAGGCTTCCGAGATTGACTCCCAAAATAGGGACACCGTGCGCGTGGGCGATGTGAGCCACATTTAACAAAGTTCCGTCTCCTCCAAGCACAATGAGTAGGTCGGAATGGGAGGGGATTTCTTCCTGGGGGCAGAGTGTAGTTTCACCGATCAGCTCAGCTGCGTTCTGATCCATATAAAGGTTACAATCCTGCGCCCGCAACCATTGGGCCAGACCGCTGACCACTTTCGGGTCGATGGAGGGATGTTGTTTACAAAATAACCCTATGTTTTTCACTGACTCCTCGGCACTAGAATTATGCAGCCACTCGGCGCCAGCATGACGCTGGACCCAGCGGGCAATAGCTTTTTCCCTTCTACCCCTTCGGGGTATGAAGGCCAGGGTTGGGAAATTGGAGTAGGCAGGGGTATTCCGGCATCCACTCGGCGTGGGGCCAACGAGCAATGGCTCGTAGGGGCAAGAGAACATTCGCTCGCCAAATAATAACATTGCTCATGCCAGCGGAGGCTCTCCGCATTCGCGGTATCAAAGTCTGCCGAAGTCCTCCGGCTTAATTTTATCCAGCCAGTCCTTCCACTGCTTGTCATCATCTGTTTTGACTTTTCCCGGATCGGGGAGGTCCAGGCTTTTAGCGGCTTCAATCACTTTTTCTTCAACATAAATGGGAGCCTTGGTTCTCAGCGCCAGTGCTATGGCATCAGAGGGACGTGAGTCTATAGAAAGAGTAAGGTCGCCACATACCAGGGAAATGATGGCATAAAAAGTATTGTCTTTTAATTCATTGACAAGGATATGGTTGACTTTCGCCTTCATATTTTGAATCAGGTTTTTGAGTAAATCATGTGTCATGGGGCGTGGTGTGGAGATTTTTTCTATTTCCAGAGCGATTGCATTAGCTTCAAAATAACCCACCCATATGGGAAGAGCCTTGGAACCAGTTGAATCTTTCAAAATTATGATAGGCATGTTGGTAAGCGGATCCAACGTAAGGCCCTCAACTTTCATTTCAACCATATCCTTTACCTCAAAAGTGGGTCACAAAATAATAAATGGCTTTACGTGCGAAACCTGAAATACGATGCTATCTAAAAAATATAAATAAACCTGCGGGGTTTGTCAATCACCGTATTGGGTGCAGGAAATGTCCCATTGTTTCCTGCGTTTGAGAGAGGATCTACATCTTTTTTTGCTGGATTTTATGCTCTTTAAGATAATTTTGTAGAGCACGACGAACTTCATCGGGAATCTCGATTTGATTCAAGGTTTCCCGACAAAGAGTGGTTGTCGACTTATAAGTGTTTAAAAAAGCGATGCAAGGGGGGCAATCCTGGAAATGTTCTTCCAGCGAATTTTTGGTTTCCTGGTCCAGAGCCCCTTCAAAATAATCGTGCAGCAGGTCAATGCACTCTTTACAGCAGATCATTTTCCCCCCTTTTGGGAATTGTATTCCTCAAAATAACCAGAAAGTTTTTTTCTCAAAAACAACCGCGCCCGGTGTAGTCTCGATTTTACCGCCGGAACGGTCAGGTCTAGTATCTCGCTCACCTTTTCGGTTGAGAGCCCCTCTACATCCCGCAATAAGAAAACCACTTTTTCTTTTTCCGGCAGAAGATCAACGGCTTTTTTGATGACCTCCCGCGTTTCATTGGTAAACAATAAGGACTCGGTATTTTCCGACCAGTCCTGAATTTTTTCCTGCTGGAACCCGGCCCCGTTGAAGGAGGGCAGTAATTCGTCAATGGAAATGTTAGGTTCCTTTTTCTTGTTCCTCAGCTTCATATAGCTGGCGTTCAAGGTAATGCGATAAACCCAGCTTGAAAACGCCGATTTGCCCTGAAACGTATTGATCTTCCTGAACAGCGTCAGGAGAACCTCTTGGGTCACGTCCTGAGCATCCATTTGGTTGCGCATCAGGTTGAAACTGAGAGCATATATTTTCTTTTGATACAGCTCAGCTATTCGGTCATAGGCCTCAAGGTTACCGGCTTGAAGATCCCTGACTAGAGCTTCTTCTATTTCTTTATCTTCTTTTTGCTGGGTAAAGGACATAAAAGAGCAAATCCAGTTTTATTTTCTTTGGGAAAAGGCCTGGGTTTCTTTTACAGGAACCTGCCGGGATTCGCAATTCCCCCTTTTTATCCAGTTACTTTTAGGATGCTTTTAATTTCAAAGCGATTCGTCAAATAAAGCCGAATACTTGTAAAAAAACCCATCCTTAAGCTAGAGGGGAGGGAACGGGGGCGGATAAGGTGACTTACTTGTCTTTCGATTCAGTGGTTGAGGCTACAGGGTTCTCTGCGGTTTGGGGTTCCTCGCTATCTTCTTCGGTCACCTCTTTTTCCGCTTCTGTGGTATCACTTGCCGCATCCGTAGTTTCACTAAGTTGTTCTGTTTCCTCTTC
>DODH01000278.1 GCA_003545625.1 Nitrospina sp. | reverse complement strand
TCGCTTTCCTTATATAATACCAAATATAATACCAAAGAAAGCTAATCAAAAAGCGAAACAAGCCGGAGTGCTGAAATGATCATTGGAGTTCCCAAAGAAATCAAAACCGATGAATATCGGGTATCGATGACCCCCGCCGGGGTTCACGACCTGGTTATTCGGGGTCATAAAGTTTTGTTAGAAGATTTGGCCGGAGAGGGTAGCGGCATCACCAATCAGGATTATTTGGAGCAGGGAGCCAAAATCGTTTCCCACCAGGAAATATTTGCCCAGTCAGAAATGATCATAAAAGTCAAAGAACCTCTGCCTGAAGAATATAGTCTTCTCCGCGAAGGACAGATCCTTTACACCTATCTTCATCTGGCCCCGGCTCCCGAATTGACCCAGGCTCTACTAGATCAAAAAATCGTCGGCATCGCTTACGAAACTGTACAATTGCCAGACCGTTCCCTGCCTCTTCTCATCCCCATGAGCGAGGTTGCAGGACGCATGGCCATACACGAAGGCGCAAAATATCTTGAACGCGAAAATGGCGGACGGGGCATTCTGCTCGGCGGTGTACCCGGTGTCGACCCCGGCCATGTGGTGATCATCGGGGGAGGCGTTGTTGGGGCCAACGCCGCAAAAATGGCTATTGGCACAGGAGCCCAGGTCACCCTGCTTGATATCAACCTGCCGCGCCTTCGTTATCTCGACGATATTCACGGAAGCCGGCTCAAAACTCTGATGTCGAACCGGTTTAATTTACTGGAATCGCTCCGTACGGCAGATCTGGTTATCGGCGCTGTGCTCATCCCCGGCGCCAAAGCTCCGCGCCTCATTACCCGCGAAATGCTAACCCATATGCAGAAAGGATCGGTCGTGGTCGATGTCGGGATCGATCAGGGAGGTGTCCTCGATACCTCGCGCCCGACCACACATAGCGATCCTATCTTTGAAGTCGAGGGGGTGATCCATTATTGTGTAGCCAATATGCCGGGAGCCCTGGCGCGAACATCGACCTTCGCGCTCACCAATGCCACCTTTCCATACGCCCTGGTACTGGCCGAAAAAGGGTATCAAAAAGCAATGAAAGAAGACCCGGCCTTGAGAGCCGGACTCAATGTTTGTCTTGGAGCTATAACCCACGCGGAAGTCGCCAAAGCACTGGGCAAAGAATTCACCCCAGCCGAAAAGTTTTGCTGACCACCCTCTAGCGAGGGAGGCAGTCAGCAATAGGTTATTAAGCCACCAAAACGGTTTGAGCGCAGTAAAAGCTGGCCTAGTTACCTGCGGAGATTCTCCGCTCATTCGCCGCCAGCGTGATACCCCATTCGGGGCGTAAAAGGGCACGATGGCACATTGGGCCAAGATAATGTTTGCCGATAAAATAAACATGCACTTTAAAAAGGTTTCTTATAAGATACGGAAATGTTTTGTAGGTGGATTCAAATAGTGAGGGAGAAACTACAATGAGTAAGGGGGATTTTCATTTCAATGTAAACGTTCGCACGAATAGTGGTTCAAAAGCCACAATGGCAAACAATGAGAGCTCGTTTCTTCGTGCTATGGAAATCCAGCAACGTAAGCGTGAAAAGAAAGAGTTGGAAAAACTGGAGGAAGAAAAAATTGCTGCGGCTCAGGCTCCGCCGGCAGAAAGTGCTGAACCTGTGACCAGCCCTGAGGTGGCCCCGGCTGTTCAGGAAGAAGAATCCACTGATACGCCTGATGAATCCGCACCGACCACTCAGGTGCCTGCTACTCCACCACCTGCACCCAAGCCGGCAGGTGGCAATGTACCGGCTCCACAACCTAGAGATTTCACCGCAGAGGAAAGGGCCGCTATGCTAAAACGGGCCAAGGCCCATGCTGCAGAAGTCCAGGCAAGAAAAAAATAAATAAGTGCAATTTGAGAAAAGGGATAGGGGAAGGAAAAAATCTATACCGCTTTTTTTCCCACGCAAAGAGTTCCTAAAAACTTCTTATCCACATTATTCTTGAAAACGTCCTCATCCGGAACGTTCCAAAGGCCCACACTATCAACAAAAATTGTCTGGGTTGACATTTCTACTACCTCGCTCACCTCATCACTGATTTTCAATTTCACCTCAAGATCGGTGATCGCCAGCGGGCCAACATGTCTAGTGGCAAGATCTTCAAGAAGGTTTTCTTTATTATCCGATTCGATCAATTCGCCGACAGGCCGACCCACCAGTTGGTCGGGGTCATAACCCAGCAGGCGAAACGCGGGATTGGCAAATATAATTTTTCGATCCGGGTCCAGTTGAAATATCAGGTTGGGCACCCTCTCCACAATGACCCGGTAAAACTTTTCCCGTTGTATGACTGCATCCTGAGCCTTCTTGAGTTTAAGCTGGGTGGTTATCCTGCAAACGACTTCCTCTTCGTGAAAGGGTTTTGACGATATAATCAATGCCGCCCACATTATAACCCCGCACCAGGTCTTCGGTGCCTGCCATAACGGTGATAAAAATAACGGGAATATCTTTGGTGTTCACATCGGCTTTCAGCCTCCTGCAAACTTCGTAACCATCTATATCCGGCATCCTGACATCCAGCAGAATCAGATCGGGCTTGTTTAGATTGACAAGTTCAAGGGCCTTTTCACCTGTGGGCGCAATGGATACTTCCAAGCCACTACGTTGCAGAATATGGCCCAGAATTTCCAAATTCGCAGGGGTATCATCCACAATGAGAATTTTCATCCCGGAAATCAGTTCTTTTTCAAATTCAACCACCTTCCTGTTTTTTCGATTGGGGATTATTTTAGAATGAGGTTCCTTCCATTATACGGGTTTTACGCCATTTTTTAACCCCTCTTTATCCGTAAACACTTTATAAGCCTGCATGGTGAAACGCTCTTGCTTTTTATTCCAACCACAAGATTGGTACAGGTTTTGCTCTATTAACCGATAAGACAAATAGTGATGGATTTTTGACAGGAGAGAAATCATGGAAGATTTGACACAAACTCAGGAACCAACCGAAACCCCGCTTCAACCTGAGGCTCATTCATCTTCAGAATCTAATTTTGAAGAAGCGTTGAGAAGGCAAAATATCAGTACTATGTTTGAAATTTATGGTGAAGAGTATGCGGCAAAGATTAGTATGCTGATGCGGTAAAAATCCACCGTACTGATCAAATTTATGGATTGAGCCTTCCCGGCGACTAAATCTTTACCGAAGAGACGAGAGAGGTTCCCCGTTCCGGTTATGTTTGGTTTTGCTGGATTGCTCAGACCGTCGATACCATTTCGCCGCCTCGTCCAGGTCTTCCTCGACCCCATTTCCGTTGACATACATCCAACCCAAGTTTCCCTGGGCCATAGCGTGGCCTTGGTCCGCCGCAAACCGATAGAGCCTGACCGCCTTTTCAGGATCTTTTTCAACTCCATCTCCATCTTCATACATCATCCCCAGACGGAACTGGGCTTCAGCATCCCCTCGTTTTGCGGCCAAGCGGAACCAACTGGCGGCCTTGGAAAAACTTTGGCGAACGCCCCTTCCTTCGACATAAAACACACCCAAATTAAACTGCGCAATGACATTACCCTGTCCTGCTGAAAGCCGATACCATTTGACGGCCTCACTATAATTTCGCTTGACCCCAATGCCCCGGCTATACATGTAGCCAAGGTTAAACTGGGCGATTTCGTTACCCTGCCCGGCCGCGAGTTTGTACCACTTGGCGGCTTTCTTGTGGTTTTTTGCAACGCCCTTCCCCTTTTCAAACAGGGTCCCGAGCTTCAACTGGGCCAACTCATTCCCGTTTCCCGCCGCGAGCTTGTACCATTTGACCACTCTTTTGTAATCCTGAGTAACCCGTTCTCCGGACTCATACAACTGGCCAAGATTGAATTGAGCCTGAGCGTTGTTTTGCTTTGCCGCCAAACGGTACCATTTGACCGCCCTTTTATAATCCGGTGTCACCCCCTCCCCAATGTCATACATCAGGCCCAGGTTAAATTGGGCCACTGGGTTGCCCTGCTTGGCGGCCCGAACATACCACATGACAGTCCTTTTAAAACTTTGCCGGACTCCCTTACCCTTACTATAAAGCCACCCAAGATTAAACTGAGCTGAGGAGATTCCCTGCCTGGCCGCAAGTTTGTACCACTTCGCAGCCATTTTATAATTTCGTTTAACCCCCTCTCCCTTGTCATGCATCAGCCCGAGATTAAATTGGGCCAGGGCACTACCTCTTTTTGCCAAAGGTTCCCATATATCGAAAGCCCTTTCAAAATCCCCCCTGTTGGCGGCATCCAGACCTTCCTGAAAATCATCTGCAAACACCGGCACAGTAAACAGAGCTAACATGAGGACTATGGAGGCTATTAAAAATTTCTTCATTTGCATTACAGAAGGGACAGGATTGTCATTGGGATTATTTGCGTTTCCATAGTATTATTTCGGCTTTATCTGGGGAAATCATGAAAGAAAAAGAAAAGCAGGAGAAACGAAGAGAAAACCCCATTTTCACGATCTGGGTCCATACCGGCTATGCAGTCCTGGTCCTTTCCGTGATTGGCTGGATGGTCTATATGGAATTTTTTATGTAATCTCCAACCTAACAAGCGGATCCGTGTTAAAACCTATAAATATATTATACTTTTGACAAAAACATTCAAACCAAAATATAACTCATGGCCAACGAAGAACATCTAAAACTCATCAAACAAGGGGTCGACATCTGGAATGCCTGGAGGGAAAAGAACCCTGAGGTATGCCCGGATTTGTCCCAAGCGGATTTAAGAGGAACCAAACTGCAAAAAATCGATCTTGGTAACAGCAACCTCAAGCAATGCAAACTTCAATTTTCCAATTTAACAGGAGCAAACCTGGAGGGAGCAAACCTGACCCAAGCTAAACTACAGGAAACCTGCCTGCAAAGCGCCCGCATGAAAAACTGTAATCTGTCTGGAGCGGGGATGCTGGAATGCAACCTTCAATATACCGATCTTGA
>DODH01000215.1:2070-5832 GCA_003545625.1 Nitrospina sp. | reverse complement strand
CAGCCCCTCTTTAAAAAGAGGGGTTCATTTAGTGACGGGGAAAAGAGTGCGCCCAGCAGGACTCGAACCTGCGACCTACGGTTCCGCAAACCGTCGCTCTATCCAGCTGAGCCATGGGCGCATAATTGGGTGATGATCCTGACTAAAAATCAGGATACATCAATGGGTATGTAATCCATCAACTGCAGAGCAAAAACATCGTGCTCGAATGCATACATCGTGGGATATTTCGCGAAAGCCCACCCTGTATAAAGGGTCTTGCCGTTTTGTTCAACCACTAATTGAACTGCCGGATTAGTCAATTCATTTCCGCTTGATGTATAAGCCTTCTGGCTCATCACAAAATTAGGCAAAAACGGCCCTACTGTAACCCTGATCCCCGAATCTTCCAACTCAAAACTGGAACCCAGGGTGATGGTTTTCATTTCGTTGCGTTCTTCGTCTTTCTTATTCTTGACCAGAAGCTTAACGGCTTTCCACTTGCCTTTTACTCCATCGGGAACAACGACTCCCCGTTCTATTTTCACCTTTTCCTGAACATTGGGATGGTTCTCGGTCACCGGGCTACCATAACTGTCAGGAGCCTCAACTTGCTGAACAGATTTTGATCGGGACCCTTCAAACTGGGAAACATCCAGTTTGTTTATATCGGTCGCAGGTAGATTGGCAATATCTTCCTTGCTCTCATAGGTACAACCGATGAACACGGACAACACCAATATCAACCAAACCTTGCTTTTAAAAAAATACACCAAAACTTTTACCTGCCTCATTAAAAGGTGGCGGAGAGGGAGGGATTCGAACCCTCGGTAGGGGTAAACCTACACACACTTAGCAGGCGCGCGCCTTCAGCCAACTCAGCCACCTCTCCATATTTCGCAAACAACCGTTTCCGTAAAACTGTAATATCTCTTTCTTGCGCCCAACTATTCTCTCGGCCCAAAAAACCCTTGCCAGCTGCCTCTCTCGCTAGAGAGTGGCGGAGGGAGTAGGATTCGAACCCACGGAACTTTCGTTCAACGGTTTTCAAGACCGCCGCCTTAAACCACTCGGCCATCCCTCCTGAATATTATGGACTCGCTTATATTTATCTACTTGCTAGTGAATGTCAAGCAGGCGGTTCCCGTCTTTAAGCGGCTTGCCGGTTAACTCAAAGGGTTATAATTTTAAAATTTCCTGTCCATGCATATAGGAACGCAAAGCTTCCGGTATAATAACTGTTCCATCTTCCTGCTGGCAGTTTTCAAGCAGGGCCACAAACAATCTGCCAGCCGCTAGACCCGATCCGTTCAAAGTATGGACAAATTCCGCTTTGCCGCCCGTGCGTTTTTTACAGCGTATCCGGGCCCGTCGGGCTTGGTAGTCGGCAAAATTACTGCACGATGAAATTTCCCGGTAGGTATCCTGACTGGGAAGCCACACTTCAAGATCATAAGTTTTGGCGGCAGAGAAACCCAGGTCACCGGCACACAGCTCCATCACCCGGTAATGCAAGTTGAGTTTCTTAAGGATGGATTCGGCGTTTTCGACCAATGTCTCAAGCTCTGCGGAAGATTCCTCAGCCCGGCTGAATTTAACCAGCTCCACCTTATCGAACTGGTGTTGCCGAATCAGTCCCTGCGTGTCTTTGCCATAGGACCCCGCTTCTCTCCTGAAACAAGGCGTGTAGGCGGCATAACAGATGGGCAACGATTCTTCTTCCAGAATTTCATCGCGATGAAAATTAGTAACAGGAACTTCTGCGGTAGGGATAAGGTATAACGGGTCATCGCGGGCGGCGAATAACTCTTCTTCGAATTTAGGCAACTGCCCGGTACCCAGCATACTCTCTTTATTAACCAGGAAGGGAGGATACAATTCCTGATAACCATTCTCCCGGGTTTGCACATCGATCATGAAATTAATCAAAGCGCGCAACAGACCGGCTCCCAGACCTTTGTAAACAACAAATCGCGCTCCAGAAATTTTTGCGGCTCTTTTAAAGTCGAGCAGGTCAAGCTGTTCCCCGATTTCCACATGATTTTTCGGTTTAAATGCAAACTGCGGTTTTGTTCCCCAATTTCGTACCACTCGGTTGGCGCTCTCATCTGCACCATCCGGGATGGAGTCATCGGGAATGTTGGGGATGCCCAATAGTTTTTCCTGGACCTGCTGTTCCCAGGCCTGGATTTTTTCATCCAGCTCTTTTATGGAAATGTTGATGGTTCGGACCTCTTCCATAAGTTCGGAAGCGTTTTGTCCTTTCTGTTTGAGTTGGCCGACTTCTGCCGAAAGTTTCTTTTTTTTATTTTTCAGCGCTTCAGACTGTTGAAGTCCTGACCGCCGGTCTTCTTCAGGTTTGAGCAGTTCATCCAGTTCCTTAAAATCACCGCCCCGACGTTTGAGGCGGGTTTTCACCCCCTCCAGATTTTCGCGAATAGTTTTTAAATCGAGCATCAGGGTTGCTTTTTCATCCTTTTCTCAATGCCTACCAGTTTCATTTTGAGTATGGCGGGGTAGATATAACGTCCTTCCAGGGACTTGAACTGGTTGTATGCTTCTTGCAGATGTCCTTCTTCTTCCAGGCAGGAGGCGACAACAAAATCCATATCTTCTTTAAAACGGCTTTCTGAATATTCCAGATTAAAATGCCGGTACTGCTCCCTCGCTTCGGGGCACCGGCTTAAGGTATAGAGCATTTCTATAATTTTATATTTGGTTTCTTCCGCCCAGGAGCTACCGGGATAGTTTTCCAATAAAATATTGAGCTCTACAAGGGCCTGTTCATAATTCTGTTTTTTATAGTAAATAGAAGCGATGCGGTATTGATGATCGCTGTTTTCATTTTCGTTTTTATAGTGATTGATTAAATTCTGGTATTCGATGATGGCTTGGTCATAATCCTTCAAACCAAATTCAGCGATTTCCGCAATATATTTTTGTGCAGGATAGCTGAACGATCCCTTTCGATTCATTTGCCGGACTTCCTGAAAATATATAAGAGCCCGCGTACTGTTATTCAAACTGAAGTGATGGATTTCACCAAGGCGGAACAGGGCTTCTTCGGCCTGCGTCCCGGAGGGATAATTTTTCAGTACCTCATTGAACATCTCGATAGCGCTGTGGTTTCGGCCTTGAACCCATTCTTCATTCGCCTTCTGAAGAAGAGAGCCCGTCTGTTCCGAGCAAGAAACAAAAAAAACCCAGCCCAGCAAAAAAATTCCCGCCGTGATTTTGGCCCAACCCGAGGCTGTTGCATCCGGATTAGATTGTATTGGATTGCCAGAGATTGTTACATCCATAGGGGGGAGAACTTTATTCAACCAGCTTTTCGATACTGACCACTTGATTGCCTTCCCCAATACCCACCAGGCGAACCCCTTGGGTATTTCGGCCTATCACGGATATTTCGTTGACTCGCATGCGTACAATATTGCCATTGGAAGTGATAACCAGAAGCTGATCTGTTTCCTCTACCTGTTGCACGCCCACCACGGTTCCTGTTTTTTCATTACAGCGGATAGTCATAACACCCAATCCGCCCCGTCCCTGTATCGGATACTCTTCCATCCGGGTTCTCTTGCCATAACCCTTTGAAGTTACCGTAAGGAATTTGTTTCCAGGTTGGACAATTTCTGCTCCCACCACCCGATCCTCCTTTTTGAGACGTATGCCGCGAACTCCCCTGCCTGTGCGGCCAATGGGGCGCACTTCCTTTTCAGAAAAACGAATTGAAAATCCCTTTTCAGTAGCGAGCAATATATCGCTTTCCCCGTCACACAG
>DODH01000215.1:0-1689 GCA_003545625.1 Nitrospina sp. | reverse complement strand
TGCCGGGGTTTGCTGTAAGCCATTAAAGAAGTTTTTTTAACGATGCCGCGTTCTGTGGCAACCATGACAAATTTATCTTCTTCAAATTCCCTGACGGAAAGGATGCTGGCAATGGATTCACCAGGCTGGAGCCGCAAAAGGTTGGCAATAGATTTTCCTTTAGCGATTCGGCTCACATCAGGAATGGAAAAAACCCTCAACCAATGAATCTTTCCTATGCTGGTAAACACCAGGAGATGGCTCAGTGTTGAGGCAATGAAAAGTTTTTCGACAACATCTTCTTCTTTGAGGTTCATCCCCCTAATGCCTTTACCACCTCTTCTTTGCGCCCGGTAATTATCAACGGTTTGGCGCTTGATATAACCGCTTCGAGTATAAACCACCACCGCGTCTTCATCGGCAATGAGGTCTTCAATGTCAATATCGCCTTCATCCGTTTCCGCAATTTCTGTGCGTCGCTCATTACCATATTTATTTTTAATTTCTACCAACTCTTCTTTGATGATATTGAGTTTGACTTCTTCGTGGGCAAGAATATTTAGAAATTCTTTTATCCGTTTCCGGGTTTCTTCCAAATCTTCAATTATTTTTTGCCGTTCCAGTCCGGTGAGACGTTGCAGGCGCATTTCAAGAATGGCCTTGGCCTGGATCTCCGACAACTCGAATTCGGCCATGAGCCCATCACGCGCAGAGGCCGGGTCGGCCGCTTTGCGAATAAGCTGGACCACTGCATCCAGATTATCAAGCGCGATGGCCAATCCTTCGAGGACATGTTCTTTCTCACGCGCCTTATTTAAGTCATACTCGGTCCTTCGGGTTACCACTTCTTTGCGGAACAGAATGAAGTGGTACAAAAACTCTTTAAGATTGAGAACTTTAGGCTGCTGGTTTACCAAGGCTAAAAGGATCACTCCAAAGGTATCCTGGAGCTGGGTATTTTTATAAAGGGAATTCAAAACCACCTGACCCATGATGCCTTTTTTCAGTTCCACCACAACACGGAGCCCGTCCCGGTCTGACTCGTCCCTCAGATCGGAGATTCCTTCTAGTCTCTTGTCTCTCACCAGCTCGGCGATCTTTTCCACCAGCCTGGCTTTATTGACCTGAAACGGAAGCTCGTTGATGATGATGCGCTCCCGGTCTCCTTTTTCCATCGTTTCAATCTCAGCCCGCCCTCGAATTCGAATGATCCCTCTGCCGGTTTTATAAGCAGCCCTTATGCCGCTTCTTCCCTGTATGATTCCCCGGGTGGGAAAATCGGGACCCAGAACAAGCTCCATGAGATCTTCTATTGTGCAATCGGGATTATCAATAACATGAACCGCGGAATCGATAACCTCATTCAAATTATGTGGAGGAATATTGGTCGCCATCCCCACGGCGATTCCCGATGAACCATTGACCAGCAATTGCGGAAAACTCGCCGGCAAAACGGAAGGTTCTTGCAGGGAGTCATCATAGTTAGGGGTAAATTGAACAGTATCTTTGTCTAAATCCCGCAGGAGTTCGCTGGTAATTTCTTCCATCCGGATTTCTGTGTAACGCATGGCGGCGGCGGAATCTCCATCTATCGAACCAAAGTTCCCCTGACCATCAACAAGGGGATGTCTCAGCGAAAACTCCTGTGCCATCCGGACGATTGTGTCATATATCGCCTGGTCTCCGTGTGGATGATATTTACCCATTACA
>DODH01000313.1:3029-5734 GCA_003545625.1 Nitrospina sp. | reverse complement strand
CCGATCTACGTCCACCCTGGCCAGCTCAACATTCACCTTTGACAACAACGAATATTATTCCCTGAAGGTCAGCGCCGTCGGGGATGAACTCAATGCAAAAATCTGGCAGACAAGCACAGCGGAACCCGCAGATTGGGATATTACCGCGACTGACGCGAGCTATACCCAGGGGGAAATAGGATTGACAACAACAACAACAACCACCTTTTTCGACAATGTTGCGGTCAACCCCTCCTGACCGACCACACTGGCATAATCACGTTAAAAAAACCTCAACACCAGGGAGGATTGAGGTTTCCATTTGTTAGCCTCCCTGAAACCTTTTGATCCCCCGTTGGAAGAGATGTTATTCCCGCCTTCCACTCCTGACAAACTCAACCTGACGGAATGGACAGCGACCCACTTCCCTTGCCCGAGCAACCTAAAAAGACAGGATTAAAACATCCCATAATTTTCAAGGCGTTATGATAAAATCTTCGTATGATTGATCGACGCTTGGCTTCTAACTTCAACTGGTTATTTTTTCTGATATGCCTGGGAATATCCATTCTCGGTGTGGTGATCATATACAGCGCCAATCATGCCCGGCCAGAAGCTTTTTTTCGCGGCCTTTATATCAAACAAATTTACTGGATCGGCTACGGGCTGGTTGCCATGCTCATCGCCCTGGCACTGGATTACCGCTGGTTCAATCGCTATGCCTACCTCATTTATTTTCTTACCCTGTTGGCTCTTACTTATGTGCTGTTCTATGGAGTGGTCGTATCGGGTTCCCGGCGCTGGCTTCATATAGGCTCCATCAGTATCCAGGTTTCCGAGTTTGCCAAGGTGTCGTTGATCATTGTTTTGGCCAAATACTTCGAGTCAGGAAAGATGATGTCAGGGCAATATACGTTAAAGGATCTTCTCATCCCTGCCTTGATGACTGGCGTTCTGGGAGGGCTCATCGTTATCCAGCCCGACCTCGGCACTACCATGATGATTTTTTTCATTTTTCTGGTTTTCATGGTTGCCATTGAAATGCAAACTACGACTTTGATAAAACTTTTCAGTAGTGGCCTCCTGCTGGCTCCGGCAATCTGGTTCTTCCTGCAGGACTATCAGAAATCCCGGCTCTTGACCTTGTTCAATCCTGAATTGGACCCGCTCGGGGCGGGCTATCATTCTATCCAGTCCAAGATCGCCATTGGGTCAGGCGGGTTCTGGGGGAAAGGCCTCCTCGCGGGAACCCAAAGCCGACTCAACTTTCTACCGGAAAAACACACGGACTTTATTTTTTCAGTCTTCGCCGAAGAAACCGGTTTTTTAGGCGTGGCCGTTCTTTTATCCTTATTTCTTTTTGTCATCCTGAAAGGATTAAATATCGCTTTTCGGGCCGGAGACCGGTTTGGCTTTTTTCTTGCTCTGGGGCTCATCAGTTCCATCGCGTTTTACATCATTTTCAATGTCGGTATGACCATCGGCCTGTTTCCCATCACAGGCATTCCCCTTCCCCTCCTGAGTTATGGCGGCTCTTCTATCATTACCAATTTTTTCGCGATAGGACTCCTCCTCAACATTGAAATGCGTAGGGCAATTCATTAAGGCCCTCTCGGCGTGGGCCAGTGTGCGTGATATTTTTCCTTAGCCTTCATGCCCTGAAAGGGTACCATTGCTTTTTTTGGCGAGCAAAGAGTTGTCTCGGTTTAACCAGCCCTTGCTATCTGCCTCCGGTGGCTCACCGGCTCTCTCGCTAGAGAGCCGGCTTTGTTTTTCTCAAGGCTTGATCCTCACACCATGGTATAATTTTCCAATTACCCTATTTAAAACAGGATATCCATGTCTTCTGAATTACTGATAAATTCCAACCAGCGAGAAATCCGTGTTGCGCTGATGGAAAACCATCAGGTCGCGGAATTGTTTATTGAACACAAAGCCAACAAGGGCATTGTGGGAAATATTTACCAGGGTAGGGTCACTAAAATTCTCCCTGGAATGCAGGTTGCCTTTGTCGACATTGGACTGGAAAAAGCCGGTTTCCTTTATGTCGGAGATATCGATGTCATCGATATACTCGGACTTGATGATGAGATGGACTCTCCACCACTGCATGAAGAAAAGGAAGATACCTTTATTGGAAAACCTGGCAGACCCCATCATGAAATCCGTATTCAGGACATTTTGCAGGAAGGCCAGGAGATTCTGGTACAGGTTGCCAAGAATCCACTGGGAACTAAAGGAGCACGCATCACCAATTACATTTCCCTGCCCGGACGTTACCTGGTCTATATGCCCACGGTCAACCATGTCAGCGTTTCCCGACGTATTGAAGATGAAGACGAAAAAGAACGGTTGAAAAACCTGCTCAGCGAAATCGGCAACCCCGGCGAAGGTTATATTGTCCGAACCGCTGGGCAAGACGCCGTGCGTGCAGATTTTGAGTCAGACCTCAATTTTCTCCACCGCCTTTGGGAAAACCTGAAAAAACAATCTGAAAACCTGAGCACCCCGCATCTCGTTTATGAGGACCTGAACCTGATCTTCCGCTCTATCCGCGATCTTTTCGCCAATGACACCGAGCGGCTGGTGATCGACTCGAAGTCGGACTTCATCAAATGCGTGGAGTTCTGTTCCACTTATCTACCCCATTTCTCGGAGAAGATTGAGCAGTATAAGGACCCAATGCCCATTTTCGATCACTATGGGATTGAGATGGATATCAGCCG
>DODH01000313.1:0-2633 GCA_003545625.1 Nitrospina sp. | reverse complement strand
GCCATTGATGTCAATACCGGGAAATATGTCGGCCACAATGATCCGGAGGATACCATCCTGAAAACCAACCTGGAGGCAGTTAAAGAATTCGTGTACCAGGTCCGCCTCAGGAACATCGGCGGCATCATCATTGTAGATTTCATCGACATGGCTAAAGAAGAAAGTAAGGAAATGGTATCCAACGCACTCAAGCAAGCGCTTAGAGCAGACCGCTCACGAACCCGCATCCTTAAAATTTCCGAATTGGGCCTGGTGGAAATGACCCGCAAACGCGTGCGCGAAAGCCTGGTCCAAACCCTTTGCGACCCCTGTGATTACTGCGATGGGAAAGGATATATCAAAGGCACTTCGACTCTCTGTTACGAAATCATACGGGAAATCCAGCGTCAGGGAACCGACAACATCACTAAAAAGAAAATTGACATAGAAGTGCATCCAACGGTTTATAACATGCTGTTCGAGGAAGAGAGCAGTTTTCTCGAAGAAATGGAAAAACAGAACAATATCGAAATCACTTTTCAGGTGAACCCGAAATTACATCGGGAAAAATACAAAATTGTGACTTCATGATGAGGACCCGTAAAATGAAAACACCCTTTACCTTCATTCATGCATTGACGATTATTCTTGGTTTTCTATTCGTGATCGGTTGCGGCACTGCCGGGAAAAACTTCAACGAGTCTCTTTATAAAAATGTTGTTATAGGAACAACGACCAAAAAAGAGGTTCATGCCATGTTTGGATCTCCTTTTAAAAATGGGGTCCAGAACGGTAACCCGGTTTGGATTTATGAATACAATTTTTATAACTCCCTGGGCAACAATATCACCAAAGATATGGTCATCGTTTTTGACCATCGCGGTGTGGTGAAGTCCCATCAGATGATGACCAATCAGCCTGGAGCAGTTGGGCAATAAACGGATTTTATGGAATCATCTATTTGGGGCTTCTTTTTGCCCCGTTTCCCTCCGCTTCTCATTCCCCTATGATTTTCAGTAAATGAACCTCGGTAAAGACAACCAAATGTTAGGCTTCAGTAAAATCCAATGGAACACCCTGCACCTGACCTGGGTTGCATTCTTTCTGACCTTTGTGGCCTGGTTCAACATGGCGCCGTTCAATACAACGATCATGCACGCCCTGGGCCTGTCTTCCGGCGAGATCAATGTGTTGATGATTTGTAATGTGGCTTTAACCATTCCGGCGCGGATTATTATCGGATTTTGGGTGGACCGATACGGCCCGCAAAAAGTTTTCAGCTTCCTATTGGTCTTTTCTGCATTAGTGTGTTTTGGATTCGCCCTGTCACAGAGCTTCAATGCGCTGCTGGTCACCCGCCTGCTGATGGGGATTGTCGGAGGCGGATTCGTGGTGGGTATAAAAATGATCGCCGAGTGGTTCCCGCCGAAAAAAATGGGGACCGCCCAAGGTATTTATGCGGGTTGGGGCAACTTTGGTTCCGCCTTTGCGGCGTTTTCTCTTCCCTTGATTGCCGTTCTCTTTCCTGAAGAGTTCGGGTGGCGAGTGGCAGCAAGCCTTTCAGGACTTTCTTGCCTGATCTGGGCGGGGATTTATTACAGGTTTTGTCCCGATGCTCCGGGAAAAGGTCAGGATTTCCAGGTAGACCTGCATGGAGTGGTTGAGGTAACTTCGCGCCGGGACCTGATCCTGCAAATCCTTTTACTCCTACCTGTTTATGGGGCTATGGTTCTGTTCATCTGGAAACTTTCCGGGCATCCGTTTTCCCTGATCCCCGACTCTCTTTCCAGGGCCCTGGTTCTCGCCATGGGTTTGCTTTATATCCTGAATATTATTCGATGCTGGCAAATTAACGTGACCCGATTACAACACCCTGTACCCGAGGTGGAAAAGTATTCGTTCAGCCAGATCGCTATATTGTGCCTGGTCTATTCCCTTACATTTGGTTCCGAGTTGGCGGTCGTTTCAATGTTTCCCCAGTTTCTGCAAACGACTTTCTCCCTTTCTATGGGATTAGCGGGAGTACTGGGGGCCAGTTATGCTTGCATGAACCTGATCGCTCGCCCTGGAGGAGGCTGGATTTCTGATCGGTTTGGCCGCAGAAGAACCCTTTTCATCATGATCATTGGAGGAATGGTGAGTCACTGGTTTATGGGAGAGATAGATTCCAATTGGCAACTTACCTCTGCCATAGCCCTTGTGCTCGTGGGTTCCATTTTCTTAAAAGCCGGTAATGGCGCCTGTTTCGCGGTGATTCCCTTGATCTCCAAACCGCTGACCGGGAAACTGGCCGGCCTGGCAGGAGCCTACGGAAGCGTCGGGGCGGTTATTTTCCTCACCCTGTTCAGTTTCGTGACCCCGCAAATGTTTTTTAAAATCATCGCTGGCTATGCTTTTCTGGTATTCTTGTGCCTGTTTTTTTTAAAACCGTTCCGGGCCACGCCCGGAGGGAATAGATCAGAACATTAATGAGCGAACCATAATAGTTGCGCCTCTGGATTTAGGTTCTCAATATTCCCCTTTGCCCGTCATCGCGAGCCGCTGAAAGCGGCGTGGCGATCCAGGTTTTTTTCTGGATAGCTTCACTTCGTTCGCAATGACGAATAGAAAGGATTCAAATTTTCATGGGCTTTACCTGTGGCCTCGTCGGCCTC
>DODH01000207.1:3024-5515 GCA_003545625.1 Nitrospina sp. | reverse complement strand
ATTCATTTTGATTCTACTAGAGATTCCTTAAATAGCTTCTCGAGCCTCAAGCTATTAGCTTCCCAGGAAAACTCTCTGATCTTCTGACACCCATTTTCAGCCAGCCTGTTTCTTAATACTTCATCATTTAATACACGAGTAAGGTTATCGGCCAACTGCTCCGGTTGCCTGGGCTGTGAAACCAAAGCTGTTTTTCCATCCACAGCATAATCCCAGCTTCCTCCGGTATCGGTCGTCACCAGCGCCGCACCACAGGCCATGGCTTCCATGGACGGCATCCCCAATCCTTCATACCAGCTTGCGCACAAATAGATGCCACACGAAGCATAGATGCGACGCAAAGTTTCTCCTGTAGGACGATAATGATACTCAAACTTAAAACCTGCATCCTCGTAGAGAGGGGAAGGGTCTTCAAGTTTTTCTCCAAAGACCACGGGGTCGATTTTACAATTACGTGATCGAATTATTTTCACAGCTTCTATGGCATCCTTATATCCTTTCCAATCGTAATCATGATGTAAAAAGCATACTCTGGAAGCATTATCCTGATTTATCTCTTCACGATAAAACGAATTCTCGTTGACAGGAGTTATCAAGACTTCTGCTTGCTGATTGTAGTTATCCCGCAGAATTTCCTTTAGCCAGGTGGATATCACCAATTTTTCAAAGGGCATATAATAAGTTTTTTGCGCCTTATTTTTCTCACGGGTCCAAAGACTTTCATGATGTTGAACAAAGTAAAATTTTCTTCCCTTGCTAGTTGCAAAACGATTGGCGAAGTCGGCCGTTTGCCACGCTGTAGCCAGGAGGATGTCCGAATCAGGAATCGACCCCTCATCATTATACGAAAGGACATTGATGGGAACCTTATTCTCCATCCAATCAATGGTCTCCGGAGGTAGCAGGACAACCTTTTTATTTATTATTCTCTGCCAGTGGTCAATCCGATACCAATGGGCTGGCTTTGCCAAAACATACCAGTTTACCTCATTCCCCATTGCTTGAAGACGATTAGCGTATTCAAATAGTGCTCTATTTCCCCCGCTGATCCTATTGTACTGACTGGTAATAAAAGTGATTTTCATATTTTAAAAAAAAGAGTGCTTTGGAAAACTTCCAACCGGATGGCATCTGAAAATTATTCCAAAATCTTTTCATAATAGGTATCAGGGTCTTCCGGGTCAAACTTTTCATTGGCGTACACCAAAAGAACCATATCCCCCTCACCAACATTCTTGATGGCATGAATGGTTCCGGGTTCTATCTTGATAGTCTTCAAGTTATTCACACCCATGATAATTTCTTGAGTCTCTCCAGTCTCCCGATCTTTAAGTAAAATCTTACCGGTTCCGGTCGGCACACAAAACCATTCTACCTTTCTCGTGTGATAATGGTTTCCTCTCACTTTACCGGGATAAGCAACCGACACATGAAGTTGGCCAAACTCCTTGCACCCTTCCGGCAGTTCACCACCCAAAACTTCTATCAACCATCCTCTCTCATCTGATTTTTTGTCCAGATCCTGAATGTCATACTTCTTCACGTTATTTTTCTCCCCCGGTAATAGGACAGAGCCTGTTCAATCCCTTTAGACAAAGAAACCCTGGGTCGCCAGCTATACTTCCCAAAAAATTTTGAGGGATCGCAACAATAGGAAATTTCCGCATTCTTTTTATCCGTTAAAAATTCGACCTTGGTGTTTTTATGCAGCCGACAGACTTGTTTCACAATTTGTTTTATCGAAACCATCTTTCCGGAACTCACGTTAAAAATTTTCTCTGCGCCTGGCATAGTCTCAAATCCGGCAAGCACGAAGGCCCGCACCACATCATCGACATAAATAAAATCCCTGCCCTGCCGGCCATCTCCGTTGATCACCAAAGGCAAACCCCGTGCCGCCCTATAGCACATTGTCGCCACGACAGAATTATAATTCGGCCTGCATCCTGGCCCGTAAACATTCGACAGCCTTAATATCGTAAACGGGATCCCGGAAATCCTTATGAGGTTTTCTGCAACCTGCTTACTGACCCCATAAACCGTATCGGGGCTTGCTTTCTTTGTTTCACGGATGGGTGTTTTGCAGTTGACCAAGGAATAGACCTGGGCAGATGACGCAAAGACAAGGTGGGCGGATGACTTGCCGTAATTTAAAATGGATTCCAACAGTCTTGAAGTGCCTATGATATTTCCATTAAGAATTTCCTCATCGGTTCCCCGGTTAACCCCTCCCAGATGAAAAAAAAGGTCGATATCCGTGACAAACTGTTTGAGCTCTCGCTTTCCAGAGAGCCCTTTCCTACGCGGAAGGGTGACCACCGTTCCGCGTTTTTTTAACGCGGATACCAGATGCTTTCCTATGAAACCCTTTGCTCCGGTTATGCCTATACGCATCGATTTTGCTGTTTGATTTTTTTGATACCCAAGTCACATTCTCGCATCAGAGTTTGGTTAAAATGTAGGCTTGAAGTTGTACACGCTCACATTATAA
>DODH01000207.1:463-2616 GCA_003545625.1 Nitrospina sp. | reverse complement strand
CCCTTATTCCTATATCAAACCAGACCGAACCTTGTATAATTAGCGGTGTTTTTCTTCAGAAGCTTGAGACCTATGCACCTTGTCATAACATTTCTGGCCTTGTTTTTCAGCCTGCCATCGGCCGACGCAGAACCCCAAAAACTCGCTCCGTTCCAACAGGCACTTCCCGGATACAACTACCAGTTTCCCCGCGATGATTTCTCGCACGATAGGTTCCGCATCGAATGGTGGTATTACACTGGCAACCTGAAAGATGAAAAAGACCGTTCGTTCGGCTACCAGCTCACTTTCTTCCGGGTTGGGCTCGACAATCCCATTGACAACCCTTCTGCCTGGAAAATCGACAATATCTATTTCGCACATATGACAGTCTCCGATATCCATGAAAACAAATTTCATTTCTTTGAACGCATCAACAGGAAAGGAATAAACAACGCAGGTGCCGAGTCCGACCGACTGCATGTGTGGAATGAAGACTGGAGCTTGACCTCAAAAGACAAGTCCCACCATCTTAAAGCCCAGGAAAATGGAACAGGACTCGACCTGAAACTGACACCTATAAAAAAACGGGTCCTGCACGGCATGGAAGGAATCAGCAAAAAAGGCAGTGGTTCCGGGAACGCCTCGCATTATTTTTCTTTCACTCGCATGGAAACTACCGGACAGCTACTCCTCAAAGGAGAAGCGGTTCCGGTCCGGGGAACCAGCTGGATGGACCACGAATTTTCCAGCAACCAATTAAACGAAAACCTGGTGGGCTGGGACTGGTTTTCCATAAAACTCGACAACAAGACCGAACTCATGCTCTACCAGTTGCGCGATAAAAACGGCGGCAAAGACCCCCATTCCAGCGGAACCCTGATTTTTGCCGATGGGCAATCCCGTCATATCGCTGATAACGAGTTTTCCATTACTGCTAATAAGTTCTGGACCAGCCCGCACACAAAAGCTACCTACCCCGCCGGTTGGACTCTCACCCTGCCCGAAGGAGTCCTCAACATCACCCCCGATTTCCCAGACCAGGAGCTTTATAACCTGCGTTCTATCTCCGGTTCCTACTGGGAAGGAAGTGTCTCCATAACAGGAAAATTTCAAGGAAAAAAAGTGGCAGGAAAAGGCTATGTCGAACTGGTAGGCTACCAAAAACCTCTCACCACCCAATAACCACAGCTAGGCGCAGGGCCCACCGGGGAGCCGCCGGTTAAAGACCTTCCAAGCCAGCAAACCTAATGCATAAAAGTTCATGAGAGAAATGAGCAGGATCAAAAATAATTCCAGTTGGTCCAGCAGGGAAAAAACCACCAGCATTATATTATTGGTACATAAACATAACGGGCTGATCCGAGCGAGAAAACCCCGGTCTGAATACCAATCTCGCAAAACTTCTTCTGTGTCAGGAACATGGGCAAGGCGTCGACACAACGCATCTAACTGTTCCACCATCTTATCCTGCCACCCATAAACCCAAACAAACAGAATTTGCAGTCGCAAATCCCAGGGGTCTGCCTTTTCCGCGTTGGCCCGGTCCTCTTCGGTCACGCTTTCATCCACCCGGTTTTTTTCATAGGAACCCGCGCGGGAAGTGTAATTGACCAGATAGAAAACGAAAAAGGTGCTTTGCAAAAAACAGGCAACCAGTCCAAGCAGTCCCAGCACCCAGTATTCCGAGGCTCCCGTTGTCCGCACCAGAACTATCGTCACGGCAACATAAACCAGAACCGTGACCCCAAAATCGGTAAGGGAATCAATAAACCTGCCAAACCGCGATGTCGTTCCCCTCACCCTGGCAAGGTTGCCATCCACATTATCGAAAAACACTTTTCCATATAGAAAGACCGCACCCCACACCAAAGCATCAGGAATTCCTGAAACATAAAAACCGGCGGAGGCTAAACCGAAAACCAGGGAAAGAACGGTGATCTGGTTCGGCGTCACCGATGTCGGATACAACAAGCGAACGACCCAACGGTTCATGAAATACCAGATCTCGTTCACATCGAAGAACCGCGCCTCGACAGGAAGCTTATTCATTTTTTCAATATCAAAAGACATACTGCTCACCACGGGGGCAACTGGGTAAGGGCAAATCAAGCCGAGAAAAACGGTTGCCCGCTAAATAGTATTGCAATTTGCCACCGGCGGCTCGCCGGTTA
>DODH01000207.1:0-141 GCA_003545625.1 Nitrospina sp. | reverse complement strand
CGGTTAGCAGAGGCCGCATATGTGGCAGATAGCGGTATCACAAATTGGAGTGTGTGCGGCGTTCAACCCGCGCTGATAGTCCTCCCACAGGAAACCATTGCGATAGCCGTGGTCAATAATATCCCAGGGAAGGTAATCTTC